>NZ_JBHRYU010000008.1:0-226274 GCF_042649185.1 Cohnella sp. GCM10012308 | reverse complement strand
GGATGCGCTGTGTCCAAAGCGAGAACGCACAAGCCGAGGTCGACGCAAACGCGGAGGACGGCCACGAAAACGTCCGAAAAGGTTGAAGCCTCAACGGATATTGCGCACTTAAACTAAATCGCTTTCCCAAAAAAAAATCGGTGATTCGTACATTTTGGGAGGGGCTTTGTTTTGTTTTTTTATGCTAACAGATGTGCAAAGCTATCCTTACCATCTTCACTTTGCTTGCTGGAGAAAACAAGTTGTTCCCCCACTGACAGCCTTTCTCGTCTTGAACTGCAGCCTACTATGTTAGGATGTTTGCAAAACGATTGCGGAATAGGCATTACAGCCAGGAATAACGATGTGACAGCGTCTTATATTGGCGAAATCGGCGGTACGGCCAGGAATAACTATGTGGCAGCGTCTTATTTTGGCGGAATAGGCGTTACAGCCAGGAATAACGATGTGGCAGCGTCTTATCCTGGCGAAATCGGCGGTACGGACGAGGAATAACGATGTTGCAGCGTCTTATCTCGGCGAGATCGGCGGCACGACGAGGAATAACGATATGGCATGTTCTATTTGCTGTAGAGAGAATACGTATAAGCATAAAAACCAGCAAGCTCAACCCTCCGAGCTTGCTGGCCATCTTCGCTTTAAAGTACGGGCAATTGTCCAAGCAACCCATGCAGCGCCTCGACTTCCTCCGGCAGCAGGTCCAGCTGCGGCGCCCGCATATGGCCGGCGTCCACGCCGCGCCAGCGGAGCGCCTCCTTGAAGTAGGCCATGTTGCTGCCGCTGCGCACGGCTTCGCAGTAGGCGACGGCCGTCCGCTGCAGCTTGCGCGCCTTGTCGAGATCCCCTGCCAGATAGGCATTGTACACGGCAACGAACGGCTCTGGAAATACGCAGGAGACGCCGGACACGACGCCGTCGCAGCCGAGCGCCAAGGCGGCCAGGAACAGGCGGTCCGCGCCCTGCATGACGGAGAAATCTCCGTCCCGGATGCCGATATATTCGTTGGTGCGAAGGAAGTCCGGATAGCTGTACTTGATGCCGACGACGTTGTTGCACCGATCGGCGATCCGCTGCGCGATGTCCGTCTTGAGGTCGTTGGCGGCGCATTGCGGGATATTGTACAGGTATACCGGGAAATCGTCCGGCACGCAAGAAGCGACGTCCACGAAATAGGCTTCCAGCTCGCGGTCGTTCGCGCCGAAGAAGACGGGCGTCACGACGCCGATCCCGTCCGCGCCGATCTCGTGGGCATGCCTCGCCAGGATCTTTGTCTCCTCTTGCGTAGCCGCTCCGGCATGGATATAGACCGTCGCCCGGCCCGCCGCCGTCCGTACGACCTCCTCCGCCACCGCCTTGCGCTCCTCCGCCGTCAGCCGCAGCATTTCGCCCGTCGTTCCGAGCGGATACAGGCAGTGCACGCCTTTGTCGACGAGAAACTCGGTCAACCGGGCCACGGCTCCGAGATCCACCCGGCCTTGCTCGTCGAATGGCGTCACCATCGCCGTTGTCACGCCGTACAGCTTTTTCATTTTACAGCGACCTCCGTCGTCAATGCAGGCGAGCGCTCGAGCACCCACTGCAGATTAAAGGCATAGTGAATGCGGCTGCTCAGCAGATGGATGGTCCCGTTCCGCCCCTGCACCATGGCCAGGTAACCCTTGGGCTCCGCGTGGCTCCGGTCCATCCGGAATTCCCCGGT
Organism: Cohnella sp. GCM10012308; assembly: GCF_042649185.1. NCBI lineage: Bacteria > Bacillati > Bacillota > Bacilli > Caryophanales > Paenibacillaceae > Cohnella > Cohnella sp. GCM10012308. Next base: position 224,575 of record NZ_JBHRYU010000008.1, on the reverse strand, counting down.
CCAGGCACCGCCATCCCAGACGCCGCCATCCTCGTCGGTCGATACCAGCCGCTTATAAGGCCAGGTCTCCCCGTCGTCATACGAAACGGCCGCAAACAAACCGGAGATCTTGCGCGATTGGCCGGAACGGTCGACGATCTCCATTCCGTCCGCAAAGGAAGCGAGGAATAACGGCCCCTCCTTCAATCTGCGAAGAACGGCGCGCTGTCCCATCCCGATCGGATCGAACTCGCTCTCTTCGTAGCGCCAGGAGCGTCCCATGTCCGACGAGATGCTCATGGCCATGCGGTCGTGTATCTCGTCTCCCCGTCCGTAGGACAGCAGGCGTCCGTCGCTCAATTCCTCGACCGGCGCATGAATCCCGCGGATCAGCCCGCCGGCATCGTACCAGGAATCCCCCTCGTCGTTGCTGATCCATACCGTGCTGCCGCCCGTGCTGCCTGTCTCTGCGTCGCAGGACAGCACCATCGCGCCCGACCGGGTCTTGAACAGCGACGGAATCGGCATCGTCCGCACGCCGTGCTCCGGATATAGAATCCGTCCCTTGCTCCAGGTCACGCCGTTGTCCGTCGACGTCCGCAGCACCTGGACGAGCGTGCCCCACGTTCCCGCGGCGCCGAGCCCGCAGATATGGTGCAGCTTGCCGGCTTCGTCCAGCCAGAACGCGCCGCCGGTCATATTGCGGTCGGGCGCATCCCAGAAGAGCGAAGCATCGTCCCATTCCGCCGCTCCATGCCGCAGCCGGCTCGCGACGAGCTTCATCTCCCGGCCGCTCTCCTCGTTCGTCGTAAACCAGGCGGCCAGCAGATCGCCGTTTGGCGTCTCTGCAACGTACGGCGAGTGATTGTGGCGGAAAAACGGTCCCCGCTCGGTGGGTGTCAGCTTCACGTACACCTTGGGCTGCACGAAATAGGGCGAGTCCGTCTTGGTGCCTTCAACCACCAAATCCGTCGAATCCGTCGATTCCGTCAAATCCATCGATTCCGTCAAATCTATCGAGTCCGTTAATTCATTCAATTCAGTCAATTCAGTCAATTCAGGCACCGCCTGCGACACGCCAACCTGATAAGGATAAGGGTCTGCCGGCGGCAGCGGCGCGGTATCCGGCAGCTCGCCGAGCACGACACGGAAGCCGATCAGCCAGTGCTTGTCCTCCGGCAGCGTCGCCATCCGTTCGGCGGATCGCAGGTAGCGGACGTCCGTCGAGTGGCTGCCGCCCCGGGTGACCTTGAAGTCGCCGTCCACCCGTCCGACCGGGTCCGACTGCTCGCCGTCCGCGTAGGGACCGTACCAGTCCTGCACCCATTCCTCCACATTGCCATGCATATCGTGCAGCCCCCAGGCGTTCGGCTCGTATTGTCCGACCGTCAGCGGCACAACCTCGAATTCCTTTTTCGTCTTAACCGGGTCCGGGTACCAGCTGTGCCACTGATTTCTGTAGCGGCTTCTCGGAAACGCGTCGCCCGTCGAATAGTCCGACAGCGTGCCCGCCCTGCAGGCGTACTCCCACTCCGCTTCCGTCGGCAGCCGGTACGGCCTGCCGTCCCGCTCCGACAGCCAGCGGCAGTACGCCGCCGCCTCGTGCCAACTGACGAACACCACCGCCTCGTCATCCTCCTGCGAGAAGCCCAGCTTGCCCCTCACATCCCGATGGCGCGGATCGAACCGCTCATACTCGGCATTGGTGACCTGATGGACGCCCATATAGAACGGCTTCGTAACCTCGACCCGGTGTACGGGCAGCTCGTCCAGATCTCCGCTCTCGCTCCCCATGAGGAAAAGTCCGGGCTCGATCCTCGCAAGCCGCATCCCGATCGCATTCGTATATTCACTTTCTTCCGGCAGCCGGTTAAGCGCCATTTCGTTCACCCTCTCCGATCGCTTTGCGATAATCGTTCGGCGAGACGCCTTCGATTCGCTTGAATGTCCTTAGAAATGTCGTACGGTTGAAAAATCCGACCTGCTCGGCGACTTCTCCCACCGACAAGCCGCTCTCCGCCAGCAGCGCCTTGGCTTTTTCGATGCGCAGCAGGCTGATATAGTCGGTCAGATTCATTTCGAACTTGGCCTTGAACACCCGCGAAGCATACTTCATGGACACATTCATCTGCTCCGCGATCGACTCCAGATACAAGTCGGATGCGTAGTTTTCTTCTACGTATTGCCTGATCAGCAGCGCCAGCTCCGACGACTTGCCCGGCGGTCTGTGCTGCTCGGCCACGTTGTCGACGATGCCGTGCAGAAAACGAACCAGCAGGCCCCGGTTGCGCTGCAGCTCGGCCGGCAGCTCGCAGGGACCGTCCAGCTGCGCATGCTCGGCTTCCGCGAGGATGCCGCCGACCTCGATGCCCCGCTCCTTGGCATAGCGAAGGGCCGTTCCGTAGATCTCGCCGAGGAGCAGCGTGCGCACGCTGAACGACGCGCTCCGCTTTTCCGTCACGTCGAGCATCTCTTCCGCCAGAGCCGTCAAGCCGGGCTTATCGCCGACCTTCAGCAGATTCAGCAGCCGGTTCTCATCTGCGAACGTAAAGTGCATGCCCGGCTCCGCCTTCAGCTCGCCCGCATGCGCGATCCGGAACGGATGCTGGTCGTTGATCGTCTGCAGCGCGGCGAGCGCCTCCCGGTACGAACGCGTGATGCCCGTCATGCCCTCGTGCCAATGGCCGATGCCGATATGGATTCGGCAGTACGCCCAGTCCTGGATAAACGTCTGGATGAGCCGGTCAAGACCCCGTTCGACGGCATCCGTCCCCTTGTGCTCGCCCAGATTCACGACGCAGAGATACGTATTTTTTCGCGCTTCTACCACGTACAGCTTCATATCGTCTTTAAGCAGGCCCGCGATAACCTTCTTCAGCTTGCTCTGGATGACGATCCGGTCGACGTCCTGCAGATCGCTGTAGAAGCCGCCCAGGAACTCGAACGAAACGACGACGCAGACGTACCCCGGTTCGTGAAAGGACAGCCGCTCCCGCATCGTGCGCAGCAGCTCTTCGTTCTGGTCGTCGCGGCGTTCGCTGCCGTTCATGAGCTGGTACAGCGCATGATCCAGATATTCCTGCGTCAACGTCTGGAGTTCGTCCTGGTACCGGTGCCGGTAAGAGATCAGCTGGTGAATGCCGCTGCCGATCCGCTCCAAATCGCCCACGCCCGCCGTTTTTCCCTCTTCCCAGTTCAAGCCGCTGCCCTTGTCGGCCAGCACCTCGCCCAGCTTGCGGATCGGGTTGTAGATCTTGAACGAGAAGATGAACGAGAACAGGCAGCCGATCACGCACAGCAGCAGGCAGATGCCGACAATCAGGTTCAGCATGCCGGACGCCTGGCGCCTGAACTCGTCGACCGGGGTGAAGGCGTAGAATTTCCAGTTGTACAGATCGCTTGAAATGGCGGAGACGGTGTAGGCGGCGCCCCCGACGTTCAGCTCCACGGCGCTTCCGCCGGCGTCCGTCCCGCCGCGCGCTGCGAGGCGTGCGACGGACTCGCTGCCGGGAAACGCGGGATCCGACGAGAGGATCGTCCCTCCGCTGCCGTCGGTGACGACGACGCGGGTGACGCCCGGCTCGAGGATGACGTCCATGGTGCGGAGCAGCTCGCTCACCCGGATGGTGGCGACCATGGCGGCCGGATATCTGCCGGACTGGTTGACGGCGACGACGGACAGGACCTGCTTTTGCCCGAAAGAATCCCGTACGGTCATCGGCTTCAACACCTCAAAGTAGCTGCCTTCCTTGAGCTTGGCCTGCCAATCGGCCCTTCCCATCCCCTCGTACACATAAAACTTATCGAAAAACGCGCCAAAGCCGTTGATGCCGCTGGCCGTAAACACGCTGTGATCGTCGGCGTAAACGAACAGCTCGTCGATAAACCGGTTCAGGCCGAACCTCGTTCGCCCGACGCTCTGCGGCAGCAGGTACAGATCCGCCAGCTCCTCGTCCGTGTACAGGTCCCTCGGCTTGAGCAGCCGGGCGACCGCCGGGTCGCCGAAGAAGCTCACGCTCGACTCGTGGACGGACTGCAGGTAGCCGTCCACCGTATCCGCCGCGGACGCTAGGTTCATAGCGATCTTATCGTTGTACTCCCGCTTCGCCTCGTTCACGAAGTTCGTATAGGAAAAAACCCCGATGACGATGACAAGCGCCACCAGGGACAAAAAGTAGAGGAGAATCCGGATGAACAGTTTGTTCATGCGCAGCAGTTCAATCCACTTGTTCATTTCCGGACCCTCCTCATTCCCGATTATTTAGTGCGGTTATACGCGTCGTTGTAGATTTTCTCCAGGTCGTCCGCGCCGGCCTTCGTCAGCTCGCCCGCCCAGGCGTCGAATTGATCCAGCGGCTTGGTGCCCATGATGAACTTCACGACATCCTGCTCAAGCACGGACGTTTTGGTCGTGATTTCCTTGATGCGATCGTTCTCCTCCGACGTGAAGCCCGGCGCGAGTCCCGGTACGATCACCGCGCCCGGATCGGCCACCAGCTCTTCGCCCCAGCGCACCAGATCCGGATGCGTCACCTGCTTGGTCGGACCTTCGTCCACCCGCACGGCCAGCGCCAGCAGCCCCGCGCCGATCTCGGACATCATCACGCGCGCCGGATCGGCTGCCGTCTTGTACTTCTCCAGCACGTCCGCCTTGATCTGCGGCTTCCCGTCGACCAGCTCGTAGGTCTCGCCTTCCGCGCCGTAATTGGTGACGATCGTGCCTTCCGGCCCGTACATCCAGTCGAACATCTTGATCAGCGCTTCCGGATTTTTGGTTTTCGCGCTGATGGCGTAATTGTCGACCAGCCAGCCCTTCGGATACAGCCAGCCGCGCGTTTGGCCCTTGGAATCCTGGAGGTACGGGATACGGTCGAACTTGGCGTCCGGATCCGTCTCCTGCAGCGTCGCATTATAGTTGACCGCGAATTGATTATTGTCATAGTAGAAAAACGACTTGCCCGTGCTCAGCTTCTCGTCCCAGTTCTGCTTGGTATTGACGGCGAAATCCGGGTCCAGCAGCTTCTCGCTGTACAGCTTGTTGAGGTAGGCGAGCACTTCCTTGAACGCCGGTTTGTTCGTGCCGTAGAAGTAGTTGTCGGCGTCCGGATCGTAGGTCATGCCGTAGCCGCTGCCCATCCCGAATGAGAGCGCATCCATGAAGGACATGCCGCGGGCGGTCCAAGGATACGATTCCGGATATGCCTTCTTCATCGCCGCCAGCACCGTATGCAGCTCGTCGAACGTTTTCGGCGTCTCAAGCCCCAGCTCCTTAAGAATATCTGTCCGGATCAACAGCGTCTTGCCGCCCTGAATCTTGAATTGCTCGGTGATCGGCAGCGAGTACAGCTTGCCGTCGACATACAACTTCTTGATCTCCGGGTTTTCTTCGATGGCCTTGGTCAGGTTCGGCATCTGGTCCAGGTAGTCCGAGATCGGGACGAACATGCCCGTACCCGCGAACTCGGCCACTTCCTTGGACTCCAGGCCGATGATGTCGGGAATGTTGTTCGTCGCCAGCAGCGCCCGCTTCTTGTCCACGTAGTTGCTGCCGGGCACCGGCTCCAGGTTGATGGTGACGCCGGTCTGCTTGGCGATCTCCCGCAGCACCGGCGTATCCGTCTTGATCGCCTGGGACGGGTTCTCGCCCCGCATCCAGCGCACGGTTACTTTCTGCTGCGTGGCTGCACTCCCGCTGGCCGCCGGCTTCGCGCTCGCATTTTCAGCGCCGCTCGCACCGCCCGCGGACTCGCTCGCCGCGCCGTTCGAACCGCCGCCGCTGCATGCCGAGACGAGCGTGGCGAGCAGAGCGCTCACTGTAAGCAACTGGAATCCTTTTCTTTTTGCCATATTCCGTTTCTCCCCTGTCTTGTTCATTTATTATTATTCGAACGCCGGACCGGGTCAACAACCAGTTCCCGGGCATGCGCGCGCAATAACCGCTTGTCAGCCTTTCAGCGATCCGACCATGACGCCCTTGACGAAGTATTTCTGGATGAACGGATATACCAGCAAGATGGGCAAGACCGCGATAATAATGACGGCATACTTGATGTTCGTTGCGGTGACGGCCGCATAAGCCCCGCTGATCTCCTGGGATTGATTTGACATTTCCCCCATCACGACCATGTTGCGCAGGATGATCTGGAGCGGAAACTTCGCCTTCTCGTTCAAATAGATCATCGCGGAGAAAAAGCTGTTCCAGTGCCCTACCGCGTAGAACATCGCCATGGTGGCCATGATCGGCTTGGACAGCGGCAGCGTGATCCGGATTAGCGAAGTCAGCTCGCTCGCACCGTCCATGCCCGCCGATTCGTACAGTTCATTGGGGATGCCCTGGAAAAACGTCCGCATCACGATCATGTTCCAGACGCTGATCGCGCCGGGAATCACGATCGCCCACATCGTGTTCATCATGCCGAGCTTCTGCACGAGCAGGTAAGACGGGATCAGCCCTCCGCTGAAGAACATCGTGACCACGATCATGAGGGTGAAGAAGCCTCTGCCGTAAAAGTCCCGCTTGGACAGCGGATAAGCGCATAGCGCGGTACAGAACAGATTGATCAGCGTCCCGACAATCGTGTAGACGATCGTGTTGAGGTACGCCCGCCAGATCGAAGCGTCGTCGAACACCAGCGAATAGGTATCCCAGTTGAAGTCGATCGGGTAGAACGCGACGTCGCCTCTCATCACCGCGCTGCCGCCGCTGACCGACACGACGAAGATATAGTAGAGCGGGTAGAAGGTTACGAATACGAGCAGCAGCATGGCGACGATGTTGACGGAATCGAACAGGCGGCTTCCGAAGCTTTTGTACATGACTCCCTCTCCTTCCCTCATTACCAGAGGCTCGTCTCGCTCGCCTTCCGGCTCAGATAGTTGCCGATCGTCAGAAATACGAGCGCGATGACCGAGTTGAACAGGCCGACTGCGGTTGCGTAGCTGAAGTCGCTCGATACGAGTCCGCGCCGGTAGACGTAGGTCGAGATAATGTCGGACGTCGCGAAGTTGGAGCCGTTGGACAGCAGCAGCACCTTCTCGAACGAGACCGCCATGATCGCGCCGATGCTGAACAGCAGCATGATGACGATAGTCGGCATAATGCCGGGCAGCGTGACGTGGAACATCTGCCGCCAACGATTGGCGCCGTCGATCGTGGCCGCCTCGTACAGTTGGGAATCGATCCCCGTGAGCGCCGCCAGAAAGATGATCGAGCCCCATCCGATCCCCTGCCAGATCTCGGAGGAGATGTAGATCGTTCTGAACCATTCGGGCATCATCAGAAAATGAATCGGCTCCAGGCCCAAGAAAGCGAGAAACTGGTTGATCAGCCCGTCGAAGGAAGCGAAGTTGACGATGATGCCGCACACGACGACCGTGGACAGAAAATGCGGCAGGTAGCTGACGGTCTGCACCAATCGCTTGAACCCGGTATGGCGCAGCTCGTTGAGCAGCAGCGCCAGAATGATCGGCGCGGGAAACGCGAACAGGATCTGATACAGCCCGATCAGCATCGTATTGCGGATCAGGGTGAAGAAATAAGGATCGGACAGAAACTCGCGGAAATACTTGAAGCCGACCCACGGGCTCCCCGCGATCCCGTCGAACACGTTGTAGTTCTTGAACGCGATGACGATGCCCGACATGGGTACGTAGGAAAACAAAATAAAGTAGAGGAACGGAATCGCAAACATCGCATAGTAATATCTGCTTTTTTTGATCCGGCCCCAGGCGTACCACCGCCACGGAATCTCCGTCCGAAGCGCCGCGCCTTGCCGCCGCCCTTTGCTTATAGGCACATCCTGCACTTGCATGACCTCTCCTCCTTCCCGTCTGCCCTCATGATACCGGCCGCCCTGCCGCGTTCCAATTGGCAAATGAGGAACGCATGATGCACCTCTCCGCCATGCCGGCGTTGATGCATTTGTCTATCTGATGCACTTCTCCCACACGAAAACCGCGCAACGAAAAGGCGGACGCGAGTCGCGTCCGCCTTTCCTGTTCATTTCCTGCATGCACAGTCCTCTGTCGTCTTGCCGCCAAAAGAGCTGCGTCCGGTTACAGCTTCTGTACGTTGAAGTCGTCGAAATACGTCTTCTGCATGTGCGAGTATACGCCCGCCTGGCCGGAAGTAAATGCGATCGAAGTTCCGCTGACGAGCAATGCGCCGTCGATATAGCCTTTGATCGAGCTGCCGTTCGCTTCCAGCTTGAAGGTATGGTAGGCGCCGGCCGTCGGATCTGCGCTGAGCGTCGCCGAAGCCAGCGTCGTATCCGTGCCGTTCTGATATTTCACCAGCGATACCGTATGATAGTAGCCGGAATAGCTCATATAGTAATAATTGCTGGCGTTTTGATATCGCGCGACCAAGCCGACGCGGTCGTGCCAGCTGTCTACCTTGATCTTGGCTTCGACGCTGTAATTCGTCCATGCATTTGCGGCAGTGCTTGGCGGTCCCGTTACCGACTTGGTCGAGCCGGAGGAAGCGTTATCGGACAAGTAGACCCTCGTATTGCCGTCCTTTACGATGTAGAAGGTACCCCAGCCGCCCACGACAGTCCATGGGGCCAGGTTCAAGTCCTCGAAGTCGGTCGCGAACAGCGTGCTCGTGGTCGTCGACACGACTTGGCTGCTGGCATTCGACAACCGGTCGTCGAGATCGAAAGCCTTAACCGTATAGTGATAGGCGGTGGAAATCGTCAGGCCCGTATCCTTGTAGCTCTGGAAGGCGCCATTGACGGTGGCGACCTCCGCGCCGTCGCGGAACACCTTATAACCCTTGACGCCCGTCTCGTCCGCGGGAGCCTGCCAGGACAAGTCGATCTCGTTGGCCGAGATCGGCACCGCGGTCAAGCCTGCGGGAGCGGCCGGCGCCGCGCGGTCATAATGACGAACCACGACGTTGTCGAAGTCGACGGACTGCCCCGACTCCGATAAGAGTCCGGCTTGGCCTCCGGCAAGCGAAGTATCGACGGCGGAGATGACGGACGCGCCGTTCAGGTAGCCGACCAGGTTCGTGCCGATCGCCTCGAGCCGCAGCTTATAGGGCGTTCCGGCTGCGACGGTCGACAGGCCGCTTACCGTCTGAACGACCGTGTCTACGCCGCCCACGCGTTTCTTGATTACGGCGCTGCCCGTGTCGGCGCGGTAGGCGTACGCATAATAATTGTCGCTATCCGCATATTTGGCCAGCAGGCCGATGCCGCCGACGCCGCTCGCCGAATTTACGTCGGCTTCGATCGCATAATCGCCGCCGTACGTCGCGTCGATCACGGACTTGCCTGCGGCGCTCGCGCGGTACGCGGCATTGCCGCCGCTCGTCGCCACGCTCCAGGGTCCGCCCGCCGCCGTCCATCCGTTCGCGTTGCCGTCCTCGAACGCATCCTCGAACATCGGGTCGTAGACCAGCTCGAACGAGAATCCTTTGTCCGTGCGGAGCTGGAGCGAAATGCCGTTCGCATCTGCCGTAACGGGAACTTCTTGCAGCCTTACGCCGTTCAGCGACAGCTTGTAGGCTTTGTAACCTGCGGCAGGGCGATCCGTCGCGAGCTTGACCACGGCGGTTTGCTCCTTGGCCAGCGTAGGGAGCGTGCCCTTGTAGTATTGAACGATTCCGTTCGGCTGCTGGATCGTCCGTTCGCCGGTCGCCGCGACGTCGGTCGTGTAGACGAGCAGCATCCTGTCGCTGTCTTCCAGCGGGCTATTATCCAGTGACGATGCGAGGAACGTTCCCTTGTATACGTCCCCCGTCACCGACACGGCGCCGAGATCGAGCGCGTTATTGTCCATCGTTCCCGCCGCCGCGACGACCTTCGGCGTGCGGACCATGTACGTGTTGAGATTGAGGTCGAACAGCAGCTCGCCCGTATCGGACAGCAGCTTGTTGTCGTCCAGCGCGTCAAGCATGGCCGTCTTCATCGGCGAAGCGTCCAGGGAATCGATCATCGTTTCGGCCACTTGCAGTTTGTTCATGGCGGTCGTAATCGGGATCCGGTTCGCCGCAGGAAAATCGCCTGCGGCGATCTGCGCCTTGGTCAGTCCCGGCGTGATCTTGTAGACCGCGAACGGCTGTCCCGGATTGTCCGCATACACCGTGGCGACATTGAACAAGTGCGGGATATACATCATGTTGGCGATTTGGGTCTCCAGATCGGAAGCGGCTCCCGTGTCGCTAACCCACGTCTTATCCCATACGATGACGAACTTGGGCGCGCTTGCCTGTACGGCGCCGGTGCGATACAGAAGCGCGGCCTGCGTCTCGGAGGTAATCGCCAGCGGGTCGTTCGTGATCGAGAACGTCTCCGGCGTGCCCAGCTTGTTGTTGGAATACGCGTCGCCGACGTTCATGCCGAACGAATACCGGTTCATCATGTCCCAGCTTTGGTACGCGCCCATCGCGCCGTTGAAAATGCCGACCTCCTCCCGACCCTTGACCGGGAACGTGTCCTGGAATTCCGTGAGGATGAAAGGCGTATCGTACTTTTGCCTTAAAGCGAGAGACGGATAGTAGCTTCCCGTCAGCGTATCGCCCCCGTAAGCAGGCGGATAGCTTGCGTTGGTCGCGGCGTCGAACGTCATGCTCAGGCGCGGATATTTGAGCGCGTTATATTGGAAGCCGTATTGGCCGTTGTTAACCGGCGCGCTGTCCGTAACGAACTGGTGGTACATATGCGTCTCGTACACGTCCGACGACTGGTCGCGCCAGAAGTTCACGTTCGGACTGTAAATGAAGTTGAGGCCGCCGACCGGCGCGTGAACTTGAAGCACGTTTTTCAAATAATTCCGCATCTCGTTGGCCGCTGCGATCGTTCGCGCCGAATAGTAGGCGCTCAGTTGGTCTTTGAGCGTACCGCTCGTGCTCCAATATTGATTGGGCATCGACGTGACCGGAGCAGCGCCGCGACCGATCAGAAACGCATTAAAATCATCCTTCAGGTAACTACCGAAAGCTGGCGTCATCTTGCTCAGGTCCATGTTAAGAACCAGCGACTCGTTCCAGGGGCTGACGCCCACAAGCACGGGGTCGTTCTTCAAGGCAAGACCGGTATACGGATTAACATGCGTCAGCAGCGCGCTTGCGATCGTCTTCCAGGCATTCACCGCTGCCGGCACGAACGGAAATAGATAGGGAGAGTTGTAGCTTGACCCATAGATATTGAGGTTAGGATCGTTCTTAAAATCGTACAGCTGGAAAAGATCGATCGTGACGTAGATGCCATGCGCCTTGAGCCTCGAGATGAGATATTCGACTTGGTCCATTCGGTCTTCGTTGATCTGCGGCGTCGCCGAATTCAGCTTGAAAACGCCTGGCGCATCGTCGCCCATCGAATCGAGCGAATGCAGCCGAACGACGTTATAGCCGAGCCGAGCCAGACGCTCCGCCGTACGCTCCGCATCCTCGTGGGAGCCGTAGTACATTTTCCAGGACAGATTCGCGCCGTATAGCTTCACCTTGCGCTGCGGCTGGTTCGTGAAGACATAATCCCCGTCGCTGTCGATCTGGATAAATCCGTGGCTTCCCGCCGGAACGTCGTTCAGACCCGACAAATCCAGCGCGCTGCCCGCGGCGATCGACGGCTCCGTGTCGATCGGCTGCCAGCCGGCCGGGACGTCGGCCTCGGCCTGATCGGCGCCGGCGCCGAATAAAGGAATCATAAGCGTTAAAGCCAGCAATGCGGACAGACTCTTGCTTCTCCAACCGTTGGGCATCATCATCGTTCCCCTTTATGATCGACTCCAGCTGGTTCTCCCGCGCCTATGGATACGCGGACGCCGTTGCCAGCGCCCGCGTATGCTGTCTCTATTGCCGTGCTCTATTACTTCTGATTCGTAGGCCAAGCGAATTGCAGGCCGAGCGCCTTCTTCGCGTCCTGGAACTGCTTGTTCTCGTAATCATAGAGCTTCTGGTAGCCTAGCTTCGCTTCCGTGTCGGGTTCGTCGTTAAAATACTTCTCCACGTCGGCCTCCGACTTGGCGAGGATCATTTTGGCGCGCCACTTCTTGCGGTTCTCCTCGACCTTGGCGTTGATGCCGCCTTCGTCGGTGCCGCCCAGCGGCGTGACCGATTCGTACGGCAGCATATCGTACGTGAGCTTCGCGAAAAAGTCGGAGCTGTCTTGCTTCGCGATCGCGTCGTCCGTGACGAGCGCCGGCGCGGTGCGCTGGATCGGCGCCCAGTTGATGAGCCATTGCAGCGTGCCGTTGCCGTATTTGTTTTTGGCTTTGTTCGGGTCTTCGGCGTTCAGCGCGTTGAATTCGTCGCTCAGCTTCACCTTGCCGTTCTCATCAAAGTCCCATGCCGCGCCCTTCGGCCCATAGTTCACGTTCAGGCTCATCTCGTCCGTAGACAGGTAGTCGAGCAGCTTGATGATGCGATCCGGATATTTGGTCTTGCTGTTGACCATCGTCAGCGTCCAGCCCGACGCATTGACGGGATCGACGTACGGCTTGTTGCCTGCGTCGCCGACGACCGGTCCGACGTGCACGAAGAGCGCTTTGGGATCCTTCTGGTACAGCGCGCTCCAATCCAGGTTTTTGTTGGTGATCGCGAAGACGGCGCCGTTCGCAACCTTCTCCTTGAGCTGATCCTGGTCGAGCGTCTGGCTGTCCTCCGGCATCAAGCCTTCTTTGTATAGCTGATTCAGGAACTTGTAGGCTTCCAGCATCTCCGGCGTGCGTTCGCGGTCGACCAGGTTGCCCGACGTGTCTTCGCGCGGCGCCCCGAAGAAGCTGCCGATGACCCAGCTCTCGAAGTAGGCCGGCGTTACCGTAAAGCCGTTGTATTGGACTTTGGCGTCCTTCACCTTGCGAAGGGCGGCTACCATGCCTTCCTTCGTATTGAAGTCCTCCGGCTTGATGCCGAGCTGATCCATGATGTCTTTGCGCGCGTACAAGCCTTGATTGCTTCGGATGCTGTCGCCTTCCTTGAACTTTTCCTTCGCCCAGAAGAAGCTGGCGTATCCGTAGAAGTGGCCGTCCGCATTGCGGAACCAGTCCTGCATCGACTTCGGCACGTCGAAGTCCGGGTCGTACTTCTGAATCAGCTCGTCGAGCGGCGACACAAGGCCGGACTTCTCCAGCACGCCGCGCTGCGGGTTGCTTTTATCGACCGTGACGACATCCGGAATGTCTCCGGAAGCGATCAGGGCGCTGAGCTTTTCGGGCGTGCCCGAGGAAAAGTCGATCGAGATGCCGGTATCGTCGGTAATCATTTTGTCGAGCAGGTTGTTGACCGGATCCCAATTTTTCTTGTAATAGTCCTGATCGACGAACCAGGTGATCTTGATCGGCGTCTTGTCGTCCGGCGTAGCGGTCGGCGCTGCCGAAGCCGATGCCGATGCGCTTGCAGTCGGCGCGGCCGATTGCGAAGCTTGCGCGTTGTTCCCGTTCTTATTGCCGGACGAGCAGCCCGCGAGAAGTCCCCCGAGCAGAACGACGGCCGTCGTGGCGCCGATCCATGTTTTGCTGCGTTGCATGTGTTGTGCCTCCCCATACGACTTGTAAATGACTGACTTGTAAATGACAGACTGGCAAACGCTTTGCTATATGTTGTAATTCGCGAGAAGCCGGCCCGTACGTGCCGCCCGACGCGAAGATCAACCGAAAATTAACCGAAGATCAACCTTTGACAGAACCGATCAGCACGCCTTTGACGAAGTACTTCTGAAGAAACGGATAGATGACCAGAATCGGCGCCGTCGTCGCGAGCATCATGGCAAGCTTAAGCGTCTCCGGACTGATCTGCTTCGCTTCTTCCGGCATGACGCTCGCGGCTTGCGCGCCGAACTTCGACGCCGCCCCGGAATCCGTGACGATGCGCATCAGGAACAGCTGCACCGGCTCCAGCGCGTCCTTCGTCGTGAACATCAGCGCATCCGTGTAGGCGTTCCAGTGGTACACCCCGGTGAACAGCGCGATGGCGGCCAGAACCGGCTTGGTCAGCGGCAATATGAGTTGAAGGAAAATCCGGTATTCGCCGGCGCCGTCGATCTTGGCGGATTCGATAATCTGCTCCGGAATCGACCGGAAAAACGACATCATGATAATCATATCCCATACGCTGAACATGGTCGGAATAATTAAAACGAGGAAGTGATTCAGCAGCCCCAGTTCCTTGTACAGCAAGTAGTTCGGGATCAGGCCGCCGTAAAAGAACATCGTGAACAGCATGGCGATCATATACGCGTTGCGTCCGGCCAGCGCTTTGCGCGACATACCGTAGGCGACGAGCGCCGTAAACGCGACGTGCAGCACCGTGCCGGCGAGCGTCCGCATGATCGTAATGAAGTAGGCATGATAGATCGTGCTGTCGGCAAATACGGTCACATAATTCGACAACGTAAACGTGCGAGGCCAGAAATAGACGCCTCCCCGCGTATAATCCAGGCCCTGGTTAAACGAGCCCACAAGCGCGAACCAGAACGGGGCGATCGTCAGCACCATGACGACCAGCATGATGAAGACGTTCATGGTATCGAACCATTTGTCTCCTCTCGAGCGGATGTTCATCCTGAATCCTCCTTCTTCGTAACCTAGAACAGACTGTTGTCGGACAGCTTGCGCGACAGATAATTCGCCCCGAAGAGCAGGATGAGCGCCACGATCGACTTGGCCAATCCGACCGCCGTCGAGTAGGAATAGCGCATCTGCTGAAGTCCGACCTTGTATACGTAAGTATCGATCGTCTCGCTGACGTCGAGATTGAGCGGATTTTGCATGACCATAATCTGCTCGAAGCCGGTATTGAGTATCGAGCTGACGGCGAAAATGAGCATGATCACGATCGTCCCCATAATGCTTGGCACCGTCACGTACCACATCCGCTGGAATCGGCCGGCGCCGTCGATCTTGGCGGCCTCGTGAAGCTCGGGATCGACGCCGGCGATCGCCGCGATATAGATGATCGCTCCCCAGCCGATGCCCTTGAGCATCTCCGCCCCGACCATGATGAACCAGAACAGCTCGGGCTTGGCCATGAAGTTGACCGGTTCGTTGACAAAATGCAGCTTGACGAGCAGCAGGTTAAGCACGCCGTTCGTGGGCGACAGCACGGTCAGAATCAACCCGCCGAAGATGACCCAGGACACGAAATGCGGCACATACGAAACCGTTTGCACGAATCGCTTGAATCGTCCCGCCGTCAGCTCGTTCAGCAGCAGCGCGAACAGGATCGGCGCAGGAAAACTCAGCAGAAGCGCAAGCAAATTCATGGCGAGCGTGTTGCGCAGGACGTTCAGGAAGTTCGGATCGGTGACAAATTCTCTGAAATAGGTCAGTCCCGCCCATGGCGAGTCCACGATGCCTAAAAATAAATCGTACTTCTTGAAGGCGATCAGAATCCCGTACATCGGAAAATATGAAAAAACGAGGAGAAACAGCAGTCCGGGCCATACCATGCTTTGAAGCGCGAATTGGCTCTTCCATCTTGACCGCCGGCCGCTCGCCTTCGTTCCCGAAGCGACAGCCAGCCGGCTTGCCTCTAAGGTTCTTTCCACTAATCGTTCTCTCCCATCCTTGAATCCGTCCGGCTAGTGACATGGGCTTGCTGTACCGCCTGCGGATCGCGTTCTCTTTGTTGACTTAACTATAATTCTTGAAAGCGCTTATAAAAATAGCATCATTTTTGATTTGATACCTTCATTTTGGTTCCGCGATGCGGCCGGAAGGGTTGGCGGGCAAATTGTCGAATACGTGATTGTCGAATACCGAGGGACATCGGGGACGTTAAATTCCCTTTTAGAAAGAAGGTTCGCCATGCGCCGCCCTATGAACGCCATGAGCATCAAGAGCAAGGTCATGCTGGCTTTTGTCGCGCTGATCCTGCTTCCTTTCAGCGCGCTCGGGCTCTACACGTACGATCAATCCCAGCGCTTTCTTCGGGCCCAGCTGATCGCAAACGCTTCCACGACGCTGAAGCAGATGACGTTCACGATCGAGAACAAGATCGATCTGCTCGAAAGCCTCAGCGACTCCATTACCTATAACTATCGCCTGCAGCAGTTTCTGGCGAGCCCTTTCTCGGGAGACGACTCGCTGGATACGTACTTCAGCTATGCGGCGCCGTTAATCAACTACGCCATGCTGTTCCAGAAGGTCAATACGGAGAAAATATCCGTTTATATGAAAAACGACAGCATTCCGGAGGGGTTCGGCGCCTTCTTCCGCGCATCCCGGGCGATGAAGGAGCCTTGGTACGCGCCCTTCGCCGAGTCGGGAGCGAAGTCGGCATGGGTCGTCCGCGACAGTGCGGAGAGCGGCCGTACGTACGGCTTCGTGCAAAAGATGGTGTCCCTGGAGGGCGCCGACATCGGGTTTACGCTGGTTGAAGTGCGGCCGGGCGATCTGCTAGGGACGGCGCTGCCGGAGAATCCGGTGGCCGGGCAGGACGTGGCCATTGCGGATGCGCGGGGCGAGCTTGTCTTTCCGGCTGGCAGCGCCGTCGGCCTCCCTCTCCCGCTTCAACAGAAGCTGGCCGACGGCGGTCATGCGGTCCGCGGCGGCCGTCTCTATGTCGGCGAGCGGCTGGACCGCGTCGGCTTGTCCATGCTGATGAACCTCAAGCTCCCGCGCACGGCGAATTCCTGGCAGGTCGCCAGCAATCTGATTTTTATCGCCGCGACGGTCGTGCTGCTATTTGCCTTCTATTCCGTGCTCCAAATGGCGCTGCGCACGATGAGAACGAGCATCCGCCAGATGGATCAGGCGATCGAATCCGGCTTCGAGCCGATTCCGATCCGGCGACGGGACGAATTCGGGGTCATCAGCGAGCGGTTTAACCTGCTGCTGAACAAGATCACGACGCTGATGAAGGACATGATCCGCAAAGAAACGATTCAGAAGGACGCCCAGTTGGCGGCGCTGCAGTCGCAGATCAATCCTCACTTCATTTACAACACGCTCGACATGTTCAGCGCCAGGATGGAGCTCGCCGGGCAATTCGAAGTGTCGGACGCGATGGCCGATTTCGGAAAGATGATGCGTTACAACATGGACGGCCGTTCGAAGTTCGCGACGCTCGAATCCGAGATCCGTTACCTGGAGCAGTACATGAATCTGCAAAAGGTCAAATACGGCGGCGAGGTCGAGCTGGATATTCAGGTGCCGGGCGAGCTGCTTGGACTTCGCATGATACGCTTCATCCTGCAGCCGATCGTGGAGAACAGCATCAAGCACGGTTTTCCGGCGAACGGCTCGCTTCGCATCGTGCTCACGGCCGGCCTTGGGTCCGAGCGGACCGTCCTGATCTCGATCAAGGACAACGGGCCGGGCATCGGGGAGACGCGGTTGGCGTCTCTCAATCGGCGGTTCAGGGAGTCCGATTATGCCCCGCCTGACGATCACACGAGAGAAAGCATCGGCCTCGGCAATATCAACGAAAGATTAAAGCTGTTCTATGGCGAAGCGTATGCCATCCGGCTTAACAGCCTAGAAGGCGAATATGCGGAGACGATCGTTACGATTCCCTGCGGTACAGGAGAGGAAGACAACAACGATGTATAACATCCTTATTATCGATGACGAGCGTCTGATCGCCGAAGGGGTCAAAGCCAAGCTAGAACGCGCGGGAATGAGCGAGATCTCGGAGATCCGCGTCGCTTGCGGCGGAGAGGAAGGGCTGCGGGTCGCGGCGGAGCTTGCGCCGCATATCGTCATTACGGATATGCGCATGCCCGACATCGACGGCGTGCAGGTCGTCCGCCGGCTCTCCGCCGAGCTGCCGCGGACCAAGTTCATTCTGCTGAGCGGCTACGGCGATTACGCCTACGTTCGCGAGGCCTTTAAATACGGCGTGCTGGATTACTTGCTGAAGCCGGCGGGCTCGGCCGAGCTCGCGGAGCAGATCAAGGCGGCGATAAAGGCCATCGAGGAGGATGCCCGGCAGGCTGCCATCGCGGAGCGAAGCCGCCGGACGGAGCATCTGGCGCTCGCCGCGCGGATGAACGCGCTGCTGAACGATGCGGGTACGCAGGGCGCTGCGGGGAATTCGGTGGGCGGTTCGGTCGGGGGCTTGGTTGGCGGCTTGGTTGGCGGCTTGGTTGGCGGCTCGATGAGCGGTTCGGTGAGTGGTTCGGTGAGTGGCTCGGTCGGCGGCTCGGCGAACCGGTCGGACGACAGATCGGCGGACCGGTCCTTGGCGGAAGCGTATTTGAGCCATGCCCATGCGGTGGTCGCTTTGTTCCATGTCGGCGAAGCTGCCTTTAGCTCGGCAGACTTGTCGCTGGTTACGTCCGTGCTGGAAAGCCAGGCGAGCGCGGGCGGATTGGCCGAGCGGCTCAAGTTGGTCGTGTTCCACGATGGAGGCGGACAGATCTGCGCGGTTATTAACTTTGCGGTAGATGAAACGGGTGATGGTACGACTTTGCTGCTCGAAGCTGCCGTTGCGCACCTTCGGGAGACAGGAGCTGAGCGGGCGGCCGCCTTCGTGAGCGAGATAGGATCTCCTGCGGAGCTGCGACAGCTGTATGAGCATGCAAGGCTCGCGATGTCTTACCGGATTTTGCGGGAACCTCGCGATGTGTTAGGATGGCAGCCGGCGCTGTCTGCCGGCGGTCGCGAGGAACATTCGCCCGCTCGCAAAGATATCGAAGAGCTGCGCCTGGCCGTAGATACGCTCCAACTGGAACGGATCGCACACTGGATCGACCGCTGGCTGCCCGACAGCCTGATCGGAGCCGCATCCCTTGAACAAATCGAAGCAGTTTACGGCCTTCTGCTCACCGAGATTCGACGGCGCTTGAGCGGACATCACCCGCTCGAACGGAGCGAGCCCGTCCGCGCGTTGGCTTCCTTTCATACGCTAAGCGACCTTCGTCGCTATCTGAAAGAATATGCAGGTGCGGCCAAACAATCCGCAGGCGAGCATGCCGAACCGGAGGAAACGGTCGTCTCCTTCGCGGAGAGCTATGTGCGGGAGCATTTCAGTCGCGACATCCAGCTGGCGGAGATGGCGAACCGCGTATCCATGAACTACTCCTACTTCAGCAGGCTGTTCAAGGAGCGGACCGGGTTGACCTTCACCGCCTATCTGATCAAGGTGCGGATGGAAGAAGCGCGCAAGCTTCTTCAAGATCCCACCCTGCGCATCAACGAAGTGTCCGACCGGGTCGGCTACGGCAATCTGTACCACTTCTCCCGCGCGTTCAAAAACTACTTCGGCATGTCGCCAAAGGAGTATCGTCGTTCGAGGTAGGAGAAGGATCGACGCTAAGAACGCGCCTCGGTAGAGGTCACAGTCTCGCCATGTAGCTCTATATGGAGCTTCTTAGCCCCGGTTGGCTCCCCGGCTCACCATGTAGCTCTATATGGAGCTTCTTCGCCTCGGTTGCTGGCGCGGTCCCTCCATGTAGTTCTATTTGGGACTTCTTAGCCTCGGTTGCTGGCGCGGTCTCTCCATGTAGTTCTATTTGGGACTTCTTCGCCTCGGTTGCCGGCGCGGTCCCGCCATGTAGTTCTATATGGAGCTTCTTCGCCTCGATTGGCTCCCCGGGTCCGCCATGTAGCTCCATATGGAGCTTCTTCGCCTCGGTTGGCCCCCCAACCCCGCCATGTAGCTCTATATGGGACTTCTTCGCCTCGATTGCTGGCGCGGTCCCGCCATGTAGTTCTATATGGGACTTCTTCGCCTCGGTTGCCGGCGCGGTCCTACCGTGTAGTTCTATATAGGACTTCTTCGCCTCGGTTGCTGGCGCGGTCCCGCCATGTAGTTCTATTTGGGACTTCTTAGCCTTGATTGCCGGCGCGAACACACCATGTGGCGCTACACAGCGCCACTTCGCCTCGATCGGCGACACGGTCTCGCCATGTGACGCTGTACAGCGTCTCTTCGCCTCGATCGGCGGCGCGGTCTCGCCATGTGGCGCTGTACAGCGCCTCTTCGCTCGGTTGCCGGCGCGGCCTCGCCATGTGACGCTGTACAGCGCCTCTTCGCCTCGATCGACGCCGCGGTCCGCTCCAGCGAGCATCATAGACCAAAAAGCAAAAAAAAGGATGAAGCTGCGAATACCTCTGCTTCATCCTCTTTTGCGTTTAATATTCGCCGAGCTTATTCTTCTTGCGGCGCATAGCAGCGAATCTCGTAGATGGCGGCGGACGGATCGCCATTGGTCGCTTCGATCACGACGCGCAGCTTGGCGGTCGTGACCGGCTTCTCCAAGCGGTGGCGGCAATGCCGCTGGTAGTTGCCCCGCACGGCCGCGATCTCCGTCCAAGCCCCGCCTTCCCACGCTTCGATCCGGTAATTCTTCGCACACTGCGGATCTTTATAGAAAGGCGCATACCCGTGATACTCCCATAGCAGATGACCGGGAAACGTCAACTCCACGTGCCCGATTGTCTGCGGCTGCTCCCAAGTCAGCTCGAGCCATTGCGGCAGCGCCTGATCCGGGTCCGAACGCCATAGATTCGTGTACCGGTTGGGGCGCGCCACGCCGTTCACCGCCTGCTCCGGGCCGAAGCTGCGCTGCGGCGGTTCCACCCGGAAGCTGCGCGTCGGACCGTTCCAGTCCCTGCGCATCTTGCCGCCCCCCATCTCATACGCGCAAGTATGCGCCGGTACGGCGCCCGATGCGACATGCCATTGCAGGCTCGCATTCGCCAGCAGATCGAGACGCACGTACTTGCCGGGCTCGAGGCCGCCGTCCTTCGATAACCGAACGTCCCACTCGACCCACTCGAAAGCCGCGCCGGGCTTGATGGTCAGCAGCGTGGTCGCGAGCGGCTCCAGCTCCTCCGTGCGGTAATCCCAGATATGATCGACGGGCAGGATCCGCGCCTCTACGGTCTGCTCGACGTCCGACAGGTTGGACAGGCAGACCGCCACGCGATCCAGCGTCTCTTCGGCGATCGCGATCCATTGGCCTTTGCGCTCCCGCAACGCCTCCGTTTCCGGGAACCGCCGAGAATCATCCTTCTCCGCATCCATACCTGCACAAGCCGCTTCGCTGCTGGCGTTCACCCGGGCCGCGCGCGCCAGATCCAGCTCGTCCTCGTTCGTCGCGTTCGGCAGGAAGCAGCCGTCTCGGAGCAGCGTCTGCTGCACCTCCCGAATCGCTTGCCCCGGCACATCCTTAAGCGCGATGCCGAGCTTCAAGGCAATCGCGGCCGAAGTGCCGACGGCTTGCCCGACGATCGCCGTCGTGCCCATGACCCGCACCGTGCCGAGCGCGGCATGCGTGACGCTGACGTTGCGTCCGGCCATCATCAGGTTGTCGACGTCCCGGGCAATCGACGAACGCAGCGGAATGCCGTACGGTCCGCAATAGCTTTTGACCATGTACGAGCTGGTCTCGTTGTAGCCTTCGGCGCTCGCATGCTCGCTCGTCGGCGCCAGCAGGCCGCCCGGCGTATGCAGGTCCAGAAACCAGCCGCCGTAAGCGATCTCGTCCTCGAACACGGTTCTGTTCAGCGGGTCGTGCTCGGTCATCAAGTAGAGACCCTGGATTCTCCGGCTCTCGCGCTTGCCCGGCACCTGCCCGATCCAGTCGATCGCGTGGTTCGCGGCCAGCTCCTTCGTATTGGGATCCTTGTTCTTGATCCAGTCCCAGACGCCCAGCACGTACCGCGTCAATTGATGCCGGATGTCCTCGTTCTCGTGAATCGTATGCCACGGCACGCCGATCTCGATCCACCAGTAGCCGCCGCGTACATCGTTGGGCCTCCGGCCTTCCTTATAGAAAAAGTCCGGGTTGTCCAGCTTCGCCGCCCATTCCGGGGCCTCGAACGGCGCAGGCGCGCCGGTGTTCACCGTCTTGAACAGCAGCGACGAGCCCATCACGTCGCCGCTCGCCTGAAGCGGCGCATGCGGCTCGTTATATTCGTCCCGGCCTTCCGAGCCCATATGCCACTCGCACCCGGCCAGATCCGCCACGATCCCGTCGCCCGTGCAATCGATGAAGATTTCGCCGCTCAATTCCAGCGTGGTCTCCGCATTCGCCACGACGCCGACGACCGCTTCGATGCGCCGCTCCGCGCTCTTGCGAACCTCGACGATCGACGTATTCAGGTAAAAGGTCAGATTCGGCGTTCGCACCGCCAGATCGTACATCGCCATATCCCATACGCTGTTCGTCCATCCGTTCTCGAAGATGACCTCGTGGTTGCGGGCGCGCTCCTCGATCAGCAGCTCCGAGATAATGCCCGTCTCCTTCGCATAAACGTGGAAGGCAGCCGCGCCGTGCGGTGTCACCCGTACCTCGGACGAGCTGTTGCCTCCGAAGACGGGCCGATCCTGAACGAGACAGGTCCGCGAGCCATGCCTGGCAGCGGCCACCGCAGCGCAGAATCCCGCCAGACCGCCGCCGCAAACGACGACATCGTAGCTTTCCTTGCGAATATTCCGGGTATTTTCCGCCTCGTGCGCTTGCCGTATGACACGCTCCGAATGCCTTCGATTAGCGTTGTTCGTGTTCTCCGTCAATTCCGTTGCCTCCATCGCCGTCTACCTCTTCAAACGGATTGACAGCGTTTTCTTTCATTTCCACCCCACTATACCATCGCGCTTCTACCGACAAAATAGCGCTATTTTTGATTTGATACCTTCATTTTGGATAACGAACGAGAGACCTCAAATAGAGGTATCAAAACAAAAACGAAGCTATGTATCGCAAAGCTTCCAATCGGTATACTGAGGGGCAGCAGGAAGAAAACGCTATCAAATCAGCTATAGCGTGCCGCACGAATGGCGGTTTAAGGGAGGGTTACACGTGATCCAGATTCGTTCGGACTATGCGGGCGGCAACATCAAGGTCGTCTCCGTGGACGAAGTCGTGAGAGTAGAGCAGGAAATACGGGACTCCGCCTATTGGTGGTTTTACTGGAGCTTCTGCATCCGCTGCGATGAAGAAAGAGACGTCGTCTTCGAATTCACGAACGGCGAGGTCGTCGGCCCCTGGGGTCCGGCTTACAGCCTGGACGGCATTCACTGGGAATGGCTCGGCGCGCAAAGCGTCCTGAGCGCCAAGTCCTTCGTCTACCGCTTCGCCCCCGACCATCCCGAGGTTTACTTCGCTTTTTCGCTGCCCTACCAGGTCCGACACTTCGAGAGATTTTACGAGCGCATCAAGACTCTCCCTATCGTACGCCGGGACATCCTTTGCCTGACCAAAAAACAGACGGAGGTGCCGCTCCTCCTCGTCGGCAGCGCTGATGCGCCGGAGCATCTCTTCTTCTGCAGCCGCCACCATGCGTGCGAATCGACGGTGAACTACGTGCTGGAGGGACTGTTGGCATTTCTCATAGAAGACCATCCCGCATCCGGGTTTCTCGAACGCTATTGCATCCATTTCGTCCCTTTCGTTGACATCGACGGCGTCGAAAACGGCGATCAAGGCAAAGGAAGAGCGCCTCACGACCATAACCGGGATTATGTCGAGCAGCCGATTTATGCGGTTACGCCGGCGATCATGCGGTTCGTGCGCGCTTTGCGTCCCGTCGTCGGCATGGATTTTCATTGTCCGCACAAGTGGGGCGAGCGGAACGACCACGTCTTTATCGTTAAAACGGGCACCGGGGCGGACCGCAGGATCGAGCGTTTCGGGCAAGCGCTGAGCGAGCTGTCGCGGGGATTGGACGACGCGCGGGACATCCCCTACGATCCGGCCAACGATATCGAGATGGGCGACGATTGGAACCAGCCGTATCCGACCTGCTCCTCCTTTATGATTCAGGAGAACGTGCCGATGGCCTTTTCGATCAAGATTCCTTACTTCGGTCTCGTCGAAGGGCAGTATACGGCCGATTCGCTCCGGCGGTTAGGCGGACGTATGGCACAGGCGTTGAAGATTTATTTGTGCGAAAAGAGCGTGTGAGTAAATCACCGATAAAAGAAGCCCGGCTTGCGGCAACGTCGCAAACCGGGCTTCTTTTGTCTGACGCGGCCTGCGTTTCCGTCAGGCATTTTCATGGAACGCCTTGTTTGTTATAATTTAGTTGTTTTTTGATAAGAAGATGCCGCATGCCGATAACATACAGGAACCGGGGTGATCGATATGGATTTGAAATCGACGGTTTTCCAGCAGCTCGTCTCCCTCATTACGTCGGCGCACCAGGTGCATTACGAGATGACGAAGGATATGCCGATGCACGGCTTGACGCCGCAGCAATACGAGATCATGGAGTTTCTCGCGGTCGAACAGCCGATGACCTTAAGCCGGATCAGCGAGTGCAAGGGCATCTCGATGCCGAACACGAGCCGGGAGATCAAGAAGCTGATGGAGCAAGGCCTGTGCGAAAAAATCGAGGATCCGTCGGACCGGAGAAAACAGCACATCCGGCTCTCGCCGCTCGGACAAGCCCGGATGAACGAATCGTTTTCCTTTATGATGAACCGCTTCATGCAGCGAATCGAGGGAACTTCGGATAACGAGCTGGCGGAGGCCTCGGACGCAATCGGGCGGCTTCAATCCGGGATTTTCCGCGTATTGCAATAGATGCCGTGCACGAAATGTAAAAGATCGGAAATTATAAATTGGGGCAGCAATTTACGGAAAGGTAAGCGCGCTCGGCGAACCGGAGATTTATGGAAGCTTGGCGGGCAAAAAACTGCATCTGTACATTTATTTTCTGCCGAGTCGCGACACGTGATGAAATACCTGCAAATATGCAGGTAAATGCAAAGCGCAAACCGAAATCGGGTTGATGAAAGAGAAATACCTGCGCATTTGCATCTATGATGTACAAAGAGGTCTAAATCGGCAAAAAAAGATGTATATTTGCAGGCATTGCAATGAAAGAACGACGCAGGCGACGGCACGCGGACCCACTGAAACGGCTGTCAAATGAGCCATTGATAGGCGTCCCGCGCCCCCAGGCTCAGATACCCGCCAAACTTAAAGGACCGTCAGGGCGATCATCCCCCTGACGGTCCTTTTCGCTTAAAACAATACCTGTTTTCTGTTGCGGACCGCTTCGTCATGCGGCTTATCGATCAGATCGTTGACCGGCGTCAGCTTCGCGCCTGAAGCCGTCATGACGTATGCGCCTCTGCCAAGCGCCACGATGTCCATGTCGCCGCCGATCGCAAGCGGAGACTCGGCGTTGTCGATCCCCAGCAATAGTGCGCCGTGCCTGTATGAAAAAGCATCATGCGCACCGTGACGGCCAAAAACCGTTTCCTGACGGAGGAAGATGCCGAAGGCGAGCTCGATAACCGTCTCTGCTTCCAACACCCCCGTCAAGGTTACGAATCCATTGTGCACGGCGACGCTTCTTGCTGCGCCATCGACACGCAAGTCAATCGACGACGTCTCCGCCCACGGCGGCACAAAGAGACGCAGGACGACAGGCTTGGCGACCGTGGATTCGATGACTTCGAGGCGTACAAGCCCTTCATACGGGTACTCGGTATGCTGTTGGATCGCGAGCTGTCCGTCTTTCATGATGAACCAGCCACGATTTTCCCCATAGAAAGGTACGGTTATCTGATCCCCCTGCACGAAATAGCTATATTCGATCGCGCGGGCAAGACCTTCTCCTCCCCGCATCGTACAGCACCAGAACGCCTCGAACAGCTCGGGAGATTTCGGTTCTAGCATGCGCTCTCCGCCCGCTCCCGTGCACACGTCGCAGCCAAACCCGCCATTGGGCCGCTGACCGTAGCCCAGGCCGTTATAGTAAATATGGTGGGCCGTATCGAGATACGCCGCCTTGCCGGTATGCTTCCAGAGCGAGACGGCCACGATGAAGGAATCGACGACCGCGCAGCTTTCCGTCCAATCCGGCCGGCCGAACCAGTTGTAATTGGCATACGATTCGGTCATGCCCGCCTGCACATACAGCGCGAACACTTCCTCCGCCTTCCCCAAGAGCGATGGATCGCTTGTCGTCTCGTAATGGCGCAGCACGCCCCGCAGCGCTGACAAAGTCGCATGCGTCTGGAAGGATAAGCCGGCCAGATCGACGGTTTTGAATTTGGCGATCATTTCGTCGATCAACGCGCCCAATTCCGGCAGCGGGACGATTTGGTACGCTTGCGTAGCGCCATCCAGCATGATAAAAGCGCAGCCGATGTCGCTAGACAGCCGCCAAGCGCCGACCCGCTCTTGCTGCAGCTCGCCAATGGCTTCCCCGGCGAATACGCGCTGCTCCGGCAATATCGGGTACTCCCTATAATGCCCGCTCGCAGGCAGGAGGAGATGCCGGACGATTCGCTCAATAACCGACAGCGAGAAGGCATCCTTTTTCCACCTGTAATGCTCGGCCATGGCCCGCAAAAACCAGCTGTTGCCCGACAATTGCTGCTCGTCGACCGTGCCCGGTTCTTGGACAGGACCGAAGTATCCATGCGCATTCAGACGATCCGGCAAACGCTCCATGATCTCCGCCAGATGCTGCGGCTCCCGCTGCGTCGACTGCGCCAGCAATACGAGCGCCAAGATTGTCCTTCCCTCCCAATCGCCCGGCCACTCGTAATCGGGCGCTTTGAAGACCGCATCGGGCTCGTACGGCTCCGTCTCCATCCGGTCAAAGCTGAGCGATGCCCGTCTGCGCAGCTCGCCGGCTGCCTCCAGATCATGCCAAGGAATCGCGTTTAAGCCGTTTGCGCTGTTTATGCCGTTCAAAGCCGGACGCCTCCTCTTTGCCTATTCCGCATACTGGATCTGCGGGATCCACGTCGTGCTGTCGCTCGTAATGGTGTTATATCGATTTACGTAAAATTTCAATTCGTCGCCTTGACGCACATACAGCAAGACGTTCATATTAAGCCCGGTCGTATCGTTCCCGGCAATGAACTGCCATCCTCCGGCATTCGGCCAGACGGTCTCGTTATTTTTCAGGATACGAACCTGCACGCCGTCCCCGCCCGCGGCGCTCTTCCTGACATTCCCCGCGGCAGTGATCTCGATCATGCCGTCCCTGGGCGCTTTGAACACTCTTACCGCGTCCTGGCCGGCATCCGGGTGCTGCCACTGATTCGTGATCAGGCTGTAAGCCGCGCTGCCCTTCCACCGTCCATTGGCGCTGTCCCAGGTCATATTGTTCAGAACCCCGCCCGCATCTTCCTTATAGAACCAGTTCTTGGTCCCCTGCGTGGAGGAAAAGTCGGTATCGCCATTGTACGTATCTACAAAAGCGATCTGGGGCGCCCAATACGTCGTATCGGAATTGCTGTTCCCGTTATTGTTGACGACAAAGCTGAATTGGTCGCCCTGGTTGACTGCCGTAACCCCCTGGAAGGCAACGCCGGTAATATCCGTGATGGTCTCGTAGCCGCTCGAAGGCCACCATGGCGATCCGTTCTTCAGAATCTTGACCTTGATTCCGTTGCCGCCGCTGTAGCGAAGACGTACGACGCCGGTTACCTTGACCGTTCCCGCTTGCGGAGCCGTATAGATGCGCACGGCCTCGCGGTTGTCGTCCGGATGCATCCAGCCGCTGCCGATCAGGCTGAAGTCCGATGTGCCTTTCCATCTGCCGCCGACCCAAGTCATCGGATTGACCGTCATCGTGCTGCCGTTCCACAGCCATTCCTGGTAGTTCCAGTTGTTGACGCTTTGCGAGCTCGAGAAGCCGGAGGTCGCTTTGAACTTCTTGATGCCTGGCTCATTCATCGTCGCAGCGACGGCGTAAGGCTGCAGCTCCGCGACTTGCATGGCATAGCCGGTGCCGTCGGCCCCCAAGCGGGTCGCATGCATGCGAATGTATCTGGCCAGTACGGGCGCGTTAAACGAGAAGGTCTGCGCCGCGGAACCCGGATTGGCGTAATTGCTGTAATTGGCGCCCGGCACGTCGAACCATTCGATGCCGTCCAGGCTGGATTGGAACTTGAAGTCGACCGGAAATCCGTTGCCGCCGCTTCTCGGCGTGACCTGCACGCGCTTCACCGCGTTATTGGCGCCAGTATCGACAAATACGGATTCCGAATGCCCCGCATCCGCATACGCGGCACTGGACCAATAAGTAGCCGCGTTGCCGTCGATGGCTTTGGCGGACGTCTGCGACCCGCCGACCGTCGATGCGCCGCTGCCGCTGCGCGACGTCGACGTTCCGGCGCCCATGCTGTCGGAGATCGTGACCGTACGCGCCCCGGCGGCCGTAATGTTATAGGTCACCAATCCGTTTTCGTCGGCCGTGCGCGAGTAGCTCGTTCCATTGTCGTTAATGGTGTACGCATAACCGGGCTTCATATTGTTCCACATGAACCGGACGGTTTCCGCGCCGTCGTTTTGCATAAGCGTTCTGCTTAATTGGCCGTCGTAGCGAATGCGGTATTGATGGCCCCGCATATTGTAGTTGATCTCCGTCCCGAAGAGCGAGGAATCCAGGACCGGATTCACCTCCAAAGCGTCGTACTTCGGCTTGACCCCCAGCACGTCCGTGATCAGCGTAGCGCCGGCTTCCATGTTGACGTCCATCTTCGTGTACATGCCGAAGATGCCGGTCAATTGCCAGGTGAATACGTCCTGCGCCCAGTAAGGATCGCCGGGCTGATAGTAGAGATCGACGATGTTTTTAATGTATTTGAACGGAAGCGCGCTCCCCGCTCTTGCATAGGCGCCGACCATTTCTCCTGTCGTATGGGGGAATACGTCGCCGTTCTCCCAATCCGGGAACGAAGCGGTGAAGGTCGGGTTGACCTCCGTGCCGTCCATCGGGTAGAGATTGAGCGGATAAGCCTTCGCCTGATTCCGGACCATCCAGTCGTCCAGCCCCTGATAGGTGTCGAAGCCCCCGTACAGAATGGACTGCATGCGCTCCTTGTTCGCCACGCCGTACTTGATGGCCGCCGAATCCACGTGCACGTATTTCACGTCGGCCTTCATCGTGCCGTTCATATTCCGCCAGCCGATAAAGCCTTGATTCGTATTGGACCACAGTCCGCCGTAAATCAGGTCTTTATTGTACGCTTCCTTCAGCTTGCGGGCTTTGTCCCTGTAATATTGCGCCTTGGCCGCATCCCCGATGGCCTTCTCTTCAATGTCGGCCCATTGCGTCAGAGCGCCGTACATCAACGCGTTGATATAGGCGTCCTCTCCGCCCAGGTAGACTTGATCGAGGTATGCCTGCGCGCTTAATCCCGTGTTGGTCGCCAGCGTCGCCTCGACCAGTCCGTTGCCGTTCGAATCCTTGGACAGCCGAAAATCCAGCGCTTTGCGGATGCCCGCCTTGACCGTATTCGCCCAAGCCGTATCTCCGGTTGCGTTAATATAGGCTGCGGCGGCCAACGGCATCGCCTCGTCCGCTTCCGAATCCTCCGGGAACTCGTACACCTGTCCGCCCGCTACGCCCCTGATATGTCCGGAGGGCTCCTGCACGGCAATGGCCATCTCCGTATTTTTCCTCAGCGCTTCGAGCGCGATCCTGTTGCTGGCGGACGTCTGCATGGCCAGCATGGCGTCAATGCCCCACTGCATTTCCATCAATCCTGAATATTCGGGCCTTAGCGCATTCCAAGCGCCGCCCGCCCCCAGTAAATCGACGATCGAATCCCGCCCGAATTCGGTGATGAACCGCGCGAATTTCTGTTCATTGATGCCGGAGGCGGCAGGGAAGCTGCCGATATCGTAATAATCGTCCAGGTTTAATTTGGCGCTGATCGTATAGGTGATCGAGTCGGTCTGCAGATCGGCGATCGCTACCGGGTCGTAAGCATGCCTGTTGTTGACGTTGGCCGCCACGGGCGAGAACAAGTGGAAGTTCACGGTTTTGGCCGGGTTGTGCAGCGTATGGGCGAATGCCGGCAAGCTCAA
The DNA here is from genome assembly GCF_042649185.1 of Cohnella sp. GCM10012308. NCBI lineage: Bacteria > Bacillati > Bacillota > Bacilli > Caryophanales > Paenibacillaceae > Cohnella > Cohnella sp. GCM10012308. The sequence goes on along the minus strand of NZ_JBHRYU010000008.1, from coordinate 194,915 downwards.
TTTATGGTCCAGCTGCAAAGAATAAGGCGCGGTGGCGCTGCGGTAGATCTCGGATGAAATGTAGCGGCTGGAGGTTGTCCGAATCTTGAGCAGGAAGGCGTTGGACTCGCTGAGCAAATCCATGTCGCCCCCGATGTAGCCGAAGCCGGCTTCCGCTTCCTCGCCGTAATATTTATCCCCGGGCGTCAGGCTCCGCAAGGTGGTCCCGTCCGCGGGCGAGATGAGCGTATTCGATCCGCCGTCTCCGCGGTAGGATGTATTAAACATGCTCTGCTTAAAGGTAAAGCCGAGCGACTTCATATCGACCGTCGTGTAGGAACCGGAGATCCAGTCGTTCGTCTTATCCACCTTGACCTGCACGTCGTCCGTGTTAGCCGTGAAGGTCCATGTTTCCGTCACCTTCAGATAGGCGTTCTGGTACGAAATCCCGCTGACCACCGCTGTACTGCCGCTTACGGTTACGGTCGGGCTGGTCGACAACGTGGCCGTCGTAACCGGGGTGCTGCCTCTCGGCACTTCAAAGCTGGAGAGAATGCCGCCCGCATCCAGCGTCTCGACCGAATTGATCTTCAGCGAATCGATTTTGCTTTTGAGGTTGTAATCGAGCGACAGCGATACATTTCCCCCGCTCACGGTGAGCCGCTTGTTCGCCGTATCGTTCGTTATCGTTCCGGCTGCGGCAGCCGGCTTGGCTTGGAGCGGGCCGAATCCCTGACCGGGCAGCAAAGAGATACAAAGGGACAGCAAGGCGGAGATCGTCACGACTAGCGCTTTCTTCAATGGATTCATGGATGATTCCTCCAGAAGATGATAGATTCGATTCGCGATCGCTCACTGCTATTTTCCTTGAAGCACCCGGAAATAGTCCGACATATCCTTTTTGGCCGCCTCGTATTTATCGGCCTTGAATTCCTTTAATACCGAATCGAAGGCTTGATCGACCTCCGCATCGTCCTTGGCCTTGAGAATTTTAGCCACCTTCTGCGCCACGAACTCTCCCCAGAACCAATTTCCGACTTCGCTTGCGTTCTCGCCGTACGGCGCGACGTGCGTTCCGTCGGTCGCCAGCTTTTCCACGGCTACCGCATGCCTGGCCGTTTCAAAGGCGTCCATTTGCACCGGATAGCTCTTCTGCCAGGTCACCGGGTTATAGCCGAACAAGCCGACTGCGGTGCGCAATGCCTTGGCGGTGAAGCCGTCGCTGTAGAACGGATCGTAAAGGCCGTAATAGCTGGCCGACTTCCCGTCCGCCGTTTTTTGTCCGCTGGCGACCGCCTGGCCGAACGACTCGTCCTTGAATACGCGCTTGCCGTCTTTCTCCGTATAGAGTCCGGCGCTCTCCGGTCCCCACGTCATCAGCTCCATGGCCTCGTCGGAATACAGCCAATCGAAATACTTCAGCAGACGCGGCAGGTCCTTTACCTTTTTGCTGATCATGACGTTATAAAAGCCGCTTGGATAAGTGGCGTCCACGTACGTTTTTCCGCTGGCCGCCTTCGGCCAAGGGATCGGCCTCAGATCGTACGCGGGATTGATTTGCTTCAAGGATTCTCTCGACTTGGACCAATTGTCCGAATAGCTTGCGACGGCGATCCGGCCGGAATTGAGCTTTTCCATATACTGCTCGGTCTTTTGAATGACGTAATCGTTGTCCAGCAGCTTGCCGGCGTACCATTGGTTAATCGTCTTGTAGTAATCCCGCATGCCCGGGTTGTCCAGGAATCCGCTTACATTTCCGCTGCCGTCAATCATCCAGCCGGGGTTCGTGTACAACGTGCTGAAATGATAGATGCTCCAGTTCATCATGCTCAGCGGAATGACAGGCTTGTCGCCTTCCATTAGATTCAGGTCTTTGATCTGCTGGAGCAGTTTGGTAAAGTCCGCGACGGTCTCGATTTTCGGATCGAGCGCGAGTTCGTCCGCCGTATAATTGCGCGGATTCGCTTTCAGATCCGTTTCGATCTCGCTCATCGTCTTAAACTTGTAACCCAGCTTTTGGAGAATATCCTCCCGCACGACCAGGCCCATGCTCGTTTGCCCTTTGTAAAAAATGTCGTCGTCCGGAATGTTCGCGCCGACTTGCGGGTCGCTCTTGAACGGCGTTGCATTGGGCAGCGCGATAATATGTCCGTCTTTGTCCTTCAGCATGTTCCAGGCGAGCTCGGACGTCCACTTTTTCATATTCGGGAGCTGGTCGATATAATCGTCCAGCGCGACGAACTTGTCGCTCGCATAAAATTTGCTGACGTTCGGATTATCGACCAGCACCACGTCGGGCAGCGTATCGGAGGCGACCAGCAGATTAAATTTCTCTTCCGGCCGCATCCCCGAGGCCGTGACGATATCGCTTACCTTGATCTTGAATTTATTCTCGATATAAGGCGTGACGACGTCGTTCGGATTGTTGTAGAAGTCTTGCGGCGTGCTGTGTACGGCATCGAAAAAGCTATATTCCATGTCCTCCAGCGGCGCTTCCGAAGAAGCGCCGGAAGAAGCCGTACTCTGCGCTGTCGCCGAACCCTCTTTTTCCACCACGGTATTTGCCGTATCATTGTTGCAGCCGGTCAAAGCCGTAGTTACCGCCAGCGCGCCGATCATCGTGACCGCATGCCATTTACGCTTCCATCCTGCCAGTTTCATCGTTCTGTCTCCCCTTATAGTCGTTAATCTATCTATAGCCGCGCTGCAGTCGCGGGTATATTCGCGATCAGGCTTTAACTGCGCCCATGGTGACGCCTTTGACGAAGTACTTTTGCAAAAAAGGATAGACGCAGACGGCCGGCACGACCGACACGATCAGCGTGCTCATCTTGATGGCTTCCGGCGTCACATTGCTTTTTCCCTGGGACATTAACGCCATTTGTTGAAAATCCTTCGCTTGCGCCTCGAACATAATTTTATAGAGCAGCGTTTGCAGCGGATGCAGCCTCGTATCGGTCATATACAGGAACGCGTCGAACCACGAATTCCATTGCGCGACGCCGACGAACAAAGCGATCGTGATAAAAACCGGCACGGACAGCGGAACGACGACCTTCATGAATATCGTCAGCTCTCCGGCGCCGTCGATTCTCGCCGATTCTTCCAGGCTCTCGGGGAGCCCTCTTAAAAAAGTGGAGATTATAATCAGATGAAAAGTGCTGAACATGCCCGGCAGAATATACACCCAGAAGCTATTCATCAGATGCAGCTTATTGATGAGAATATAGGACGGTATCAAGCCGCCTGCCACGAACATCGGGATCATAAAATAGAGCATCAGTCCCTTTTTGCCGTAAAGATCGTCCTTGGAAATCGCATACGCGGCGATGCCGGTAACCGTCAGATGCAGGAGCGTACCGGACAGCGTCCGGGCAACGGAGATTCCAAATGCGTTAAGGATCAGATCGTTCGAGAATACGGCTTTGTAATTTTCGAGCGTAGGATGATCGGGCAAGAAGGTAATAATCCGGCTGGCAGACGACGTCCCGTCGCTGAAGGAATAGGCCAGCACATATAAAAAGGGATAGATCGTTACCCCGCAAAGAACGATTAAAAGGATGACGATCATCGTATTTGCGCTTTTTTCATAGATCAAATGTTTGGGATACATGCGCTTCCTCCATTATGGATCGCAGATATGAATCGCAGAGTCAATATAGGCCGTAGCCGTTCACTTTTTTGGACATGCGGTTAGAGAGTACGATCAAGATCAAAGCGACGGCGGATTGGAAAAGGCCGATGGCCGACGCATATGAATAATGGGCATATTGAACGCCGATCTTGTAGACCAGAATGTCGAGATTGTCCGAGGCGCTGCTCACCATGGCATTTCGAAGGTTAAATAGGGTTTCGAAGTTTGGCGTCATGGTGCCGCCTACCGAGAAGTTAACGCTCACGATACTCCCCGTCGTCAGGATGAACAGCACGATAATCGTCGGAGCGATCCCCGGCAGCGTAATATGCCAGATTCTCTTGAGGCGGCCCGCGCCGTCCACGATGGCCGCTTCATAGAGCTGCTGATCGATCGCGGTGATCGCGGCGAGATAGATAATCGAGTTCCAGCCGATCTCCTTCCAGATTGCCGATCCGATGGCGATTCCCCAGAAATAATGCGGTTCCCGCATAAAAGCGACGGCCTCGCCTCCGAAAACGGAAGTCATTATGACATTAACGATTCCCGTGTCCTGGTCCAGCAGCCGGTAGACGATGCCGCCGATGATGACCCAAGAAATAAAGTGCGGCAAGTAAGTGATGGACTGCACGGTTTTCTTGAAGCGGCCTTCCTTCAGCTCGTTTACCATTAAGGCCATTAAGATTGGCATCGGGAACCCGATCAGGATCGCGAACACGTTGATGCCGAGCGTGTTCTTCAAGGATTCGTAAAAATCGGGGTTGTCGAACATGGCGGCGAAATGCTTGAAGCCGACGAACGGACTGGACAAAAAGCCTGTTGAAACCGTGTAATCCTGGAAAGCGATGACGATGCCGAGCATCGGCAAATAGTTAAATATAAAGACGGCAACGACCGCCGGAACCAAGAATAAATAAAGCGTCTTTCGCCGTTTGATTCGCTTCCAAACCTGCCCTCTTTCCATGCCTGACGCTCCTGTCTATTTGTTGATGATGAAATGGATCTGCCCCTTCGACGAAACCGATTTTTCCACGCGAGTTCCCTGCGCGAATGGCGGCGGAAGTTCGAGCGATACGTCGTACCTGTCCGGAACGTAGGCCATAAGCTCGAACCGGCTGTCCGTCCGGTGCCACTCGACGCTGATCGTGCCTCCCATGCAGGCCAGCGTTCCCTTGCACCATTTCAAGCCGCAGGGATTGGGGGCGAGCCGAACCGTGCGATGAAGCTCATCGGGCGCATGCAGGCCGAGTATGTCGCGAACGAGCCAGACGCTGGCGTGAGCGGCGAATCCGTGACATACGCTGTCCGAGCTGGACGTATGCTCCCACAAGGTTCCGGGCCCGTTATCGATCATGTGCGAAAATAGAGCCTTCATTTCCCGGAGCAGGCGACGATGCTCTCCCCAGCGAGCCAGCAGATCAAAGCGAAGAAAATAACCGATGAATACGCCGGCGCGCGCCAGCATGACATCCGAAGCAAGCTGCGGGGCAGCCGGACCGTGCGCTTCGATTAATCGACGGACCGTCTCGGGCCGCGCGTCCCGCTCGGACGCGGCAAACGTGAGCACATAATATTGGACGGCTTCGGAGAAGAGAGGTCCCGGTATCAGGCCGCCCTCCGAATCGCGCTTGAGCGAATCGGCATACCAACTTCCGGCGAAGGATGTACCGGGCAATATGCGCCGCAAGCGATCGGCTTTGTCCGTCCACGCCGGTGTCCGATAAATCTCGCCGGCGCGCTGCAAGACATGCGCATAGAGCGCATTCGTTGCGACGGAGACGGGCGATTTGTACGCCTCCAGATTGGCGGACGACCATTCTACGAACACATAGCCAGGGAGGTTTTCCAGCAAGCCTGCCTCGTTCTCATAAGGAGCGAATTGACCGAGCAGGTTCTCGACCGTCAGGCGATAATCGGCAAGCATCCGGGTGTCGCCCGATCTGCAGACGTATTCGTCGAGCTCAAGGATAAGAAACAACGGCCAATTCGGAATAAAGCAGCCTTGATTGGCGAAGCCGGACGGATAACAGACCGGGAAAAAACCTTCTGCCAACGGCGCTTGATCCGAACGGAGAAAATTGTCGAGCATCGCCCGCTCCACGGACGTATCGCCGAGCATCAGCCGCGCCGCTCTGCCCGACCAGAAGGAATCGCACAGCCATCCTGCCCGTTCTCTTCCCGGACAATCCATGAACACGTCCAGCGTATTCATGATCAGCGTTTTCTCGGCCGCGTCGTAAATCCGGTTTAATTCCCCTTCGTTGCACAAGAAGGCTTTTTGCAAAGGCGGCTGAAATTGATATAAAACCGTAAATAAATCGTGAACCGTAAACGACTGGCCGCGCACGATCAGCTTCACGTAACGAAAAGCGTGGGGCTCGAAGGCAATGAAGGTAAACCGGCCGGGCTGGCTATTTAAACGGATAACGCTGTTGCTGCCGGAGCGCCGAGGATTAAAGGTTCCCCGGTCTTCAAGCAAATCCGTGAAAACCAGATCCAAGGTGCCCGCTTCCAGGCAGGTGAATTCGATCCCGATAAAACCGCTGTTCATCTCGCCGAAGTCATAGGCCAGGGCGGCGGCTCGGCCTGGAGCCGGTTGAATCGTAATCGCGTTATCCGGATGCGCGCGCTGGATGCCGGTAAAGGGAAGCGCAACCTCCTTGCTGCATGCCACGGAAGGGCGGTCAACGACAGGCGGCGACGCGTAAAAGCGATCGGTCTCCTCCCGAAAATGCGGGTGCGGGGCAACCGCCAGATCCGGGTCGGCTTCCGTGTCGTGAACGGCGATCAGCCTGGCGCCCCTTGCCGCGCGCATGTCCGGCAACGGCGCGACTCTTGGCAGCAAGACAGGCCGTTCATCCAATTCCTCCACTTCCGTCCTTCCCGCCGGCTCCTCTGCGGCATTCGTACGCCAGTCGATATAGGACCGGTCCAGGTCATAGGTTTCGCCCAGGCATCTGGCATGGGAGAAAGCTTCGGTCAGCTGTCGGCGATGATAAAGCCTGAAGCCTTGCCAGCTGCGATCCGTATAAGCCAGCACCGTATCGCCGACCGTCCATTCAGCCATCAGGAAGCTGGACTCCCCCGTTACGTAAACATTCGGATCGTTGTACCCGGCCAGTTCGATCGCCAGCACGTGCTCCCTCCCTTTGACCATCACGGCCGTCAGGTCCAGTACATCCACTCTGGCATAGCCATGGGCGGCACGCGCGGGTCCATGTCCCATCAATCGTCCGTCGACGTACAGTCTATAAAAGGTACGGGCCGTAATTTTTAGCAAGCATGCCTCCTCCGACTCTTCAGGACGCCTGACGACTTTACGGAATCCGGCCTGTATGTTTTTCTCCAGATGCAGCCCCTTCAAGAAAATCGGTTTAGCCAGCTTCATCATCAGGGAGCGGCCTCCTTGTATCTGACCGGGGAAAGCAGCAGCTCCCGCAGCCCGCTTACGACCAGATCCGCTTCTTTAAGCACAAGCTTGTCGCCGATGCCAACGCACTTCATGCCGGCGTTTTTGGCCGCCTGAATGCCCGCCGTCGAATCCTCCAGTACGAGGCAGCCTTCAGGCTGTACCTGCAGCAATTGCGCGCATTTTAGAAATACCTCCGGATCCGGCTTCGTCTGCGCCACCATGCTTCCGTCTACGACGGCATCGAACCAATCCTGTATGCGCAGGCGCTCCAGAATGATGCCTGCGTTTCTGCTGGAGGTGCCCAACCCGATTCGCACGCCAGCCTTTTTTAACGAATCCACGTACGCGCGGGCACCGGGTAATAGATGGGTTTCGTTTAAGCCTGCTAAATATTCGAGATACCACTCGTTTTTCCGCGAAGCCCATTCCCGTTTTTCCTCCGCAGGCATGGCTTCGTTTCCCTTTTGCAGCACATATTCCAGGGATTGCGACCGGCTGACGCCCTTCAGCCGTTCATTGTCTTCTTGCGTAAAAGGAATGCGCAGCGCCTCGGCAACGCGCCGCCAGGCCAGATAGTGATATTGGGCCGTGTCCACCAAAACCCCGTCCAGGTCGAATATCGCGGCATTTATCGCCTTATCCATGCACGGCTGCCTCCCGATGCTTGGGGACGGAGATGCGTTCGCCCGAGTATTCGGCGCTCCAGGCGTACGCTTGTCCCCATATTTTGACCCGGAAGGCTTCTTCCCCGATCTCGGGCAGCGTAATATGCAGCTGCTCCTGCTCGGCTTCGACGGCTAGCCGGTACCCTCTCCACCTGACGGTGAAGGCCAGAGACTTCCACGCCTCCGGAAGCGAAGGCGCAATCTCCAGCATGCCGGACGTTTCGTCCGGCTGCACGCCGCCAAACCCGAAGATCAGCCCCTGCCAGACTGCGCCGGTGGCAGCCGCGTGAAGACCTAGGCCTGCATTGCCGTGCCGGTCCATCAAATCCGTTTTTGCCGTTCTCAGCCACAGGTCGTATGCCTTCTCCGTATCTCCAAGGCGCTGAGCCATCAAAGCGGACATGCCCATGCTTAGCGAGGATTGGTGCCAGGTGCGTTTTTCGTAGTATTCATAATTCGCCTTGATCGCCGCCGGATCGGCGAATCCGCGCAGCAGCAAGAGCAGCATGACCGTATCCGCCTGTTTGATAATCTTTGTTTGCGCTAACTCGGCCAACTGCGGTTTGCCGGTATAGACGGGCATGCCGTGATCGTCGAATGCCGTAAATTGATAATCTCTCTTTTGAAAATAACCGTCGAATTGCTCGATCAAAAGCTTTTCTTCGTCGCGCGGAATATAGATGAGAGCCGCTATTTTTCGCCACTCGGCGACGTCGTCCGGCCGCCAGGCCAGCCGCGCCAGCAACTCGCTCGCTTCTGCGGGAAACCGTGCCTGATAATCCGCTACCCGATCGGCTGCCTGAACTAAATTGTGGGCCGCCATCGCGTTCGTATAGGCATTGTTGTCCACGTGCTCGTGGAATTCGTCCGGGCCGATCACGTTCAGAATGACATACTGCCGGCGCTCCGGATCGAATGCAACTCGCGATTGCCAGAAGCGCGCCGTCTCGATGAGCAGCTCCAGTCCGTATTCCAGCATAAAGGCGGGATCGTCGACCACAGAGACGTACTGGCATACGGCATAGGCGATATCCGCCGTTACGTGATCCTCGATCTTGCCCATCCACAGCGGCTGGGAAGCGCCATGTTCGTCGTACGAGAACGGCGGTATTTCCTCCTGCCCGCCGGCAGCGGATTGCCACGGAAACTTGGCGCCCGCATATCCGGCTATTCTCGCGTTTTCTCTCGCGCCATCCAGTTTTTCATATCTGTATTTCAGCAGGGATTTAGCCAGATCGGGGAACGTATACATAAAGAAGGGCAGCATAAAAATTTCCGTGTCCCAGAAAACGTGGCCCCAGTAGCCTTCGCCATGCAGCCCTTTAGCGGCAATGCTGACGGCAGGCGATCCGGCATAGGCCGTGCTCATCAGATGGAACAGATTGAACCGAACGAGCCGGTTATCTTCCTCGCTGCCCGCGATCCGAATGTCCGCTTCATTCCACAACGCCGCGTAACATTCCGTATGCCTCCGCAGCTCCGCCGCCCAGCCTTCGGACCGATACTGCGCCAGATTGCGGTGAACGGCATCCCGCAGGCGATCCTCGTTAAGCTCCAGGGAATGATAGGTGGCAACGAGCTTATCGAGCTGCACCGTCTCCTGCCGGCCTATACGAAACTCGCAGTATTCGGCGCATGGCTCGCCGTCATTTGAAAGCTTGCGGAAGATCGTCGGCAATGGCGTAAATGGCGCTAATGGCGTTTGTCGGTCTAACCGGGAGAGGCCATGAATGGCGGCTCCGCATCCGATATGGATGCCTTCATCCTTTGTGACCGCTTCCAAATAGAGCTGCTCGGAACCGGCGCCTTCGGCGGCTTCGGCGGCGACGAGCTTAAAATGCTTGGCACGAAACTTCGGATTCGACTTCCAATTGACGGCCGCTCCGTCAAGACGGCTCTCCACGCCGAATACGCCTTCATAATTAAGCGGCGTTACGAGCAGGCGGATTCCCGCACGATGAACGTCGTGGCGGCTTACGAACCGGCACGTCCCTACCGCGGTTTCATGGCCGGCGGCGTCTCTGTATACGCTTTCGCTAATCAGAAAACCCTGCTTCATATCGAGGATGCGGCAGAATCGGACGACCTCGCTGGTCTGCGCGTTTAACGGGATCGCTTCTTCCGCAAAACGGAGGGCATTGCGGTTCGCGAATACGGATATGCCGTGCCAGTGAGGCAAATTAACCAATTCTCTGACCGGCCCGTTCCCTTTGTTGAAGACGCCCGCCAAATAGTTTCCCGGCATCTCCGGAATAGCCCCTTGCTCGAAAGCGCCGCGCGTTCCCATATATCCGTTCGTCAGCGTAAACAGCGTTTCATACTTTAAGTTGTGGTCTGTATCATACTTGTCTTGCACGATCAGCCAGTCGTCCTCGCTCAGCAACCGATTAAGGGCCTCGTGAAAAAAATACGCCGCCAAGTCGCTCTCTCCCCCTAACGTTTCTTTCACTTTTATTATAGGGGGGAGAAAAGACGCGAAAACAGACACGGAATGAACGATAAATATACGAAACGAACGCTATTCCGCGCTCAAACGATCGGCAAAGCGCAAAAGCCTGACGATCTCCTCCTTCGTCATAAACGGGAGAACAACCGTGACGACGGTTCCTTCGCCATACGCGCTCTCGATCGAAATCCCGTATTCCTCTCCGAAATATAGCTTGATTCGCTTCATGATGTTGCTTAATCCGTATCCGCCGGAGCCGTCCAACATCGCCTTGTTCAGTCCGTCCAATTGCTCTCCGGGGATGCCCGCGCCGTTATCCGTTACTTGAAATACGACGTTCCCTGCCGAGCGATACCCCTTGATATCCAGCCGCCCTTCCGTATGGACAGGTCGAAGTCCATGCACAATCGCATTTTCGACAATGGGCTGCAGAAACAGCTTGATCGTATAACAGGGCTCCATGCTTTCCTCGATTTGAAAGGCCGCCTCGAACTGAACGTTATAGGTAAATTTCAAAATCTCGATATAATCGCGAATCATGCTTATTTCCTCGGATACGCTTGTAATGAGCTCGCCATTATGAAGGAAATTGCGGTAAAAGAAGATCAGCCGCTCCGTCGTCTGAAAAATATCCTCCGCGCCCAGACGCTTTGCCTTTCTTTTAATGAGCGCGAGCGTGTTATACAGGAGGTGGGGATTAATCTGCGCCTGCAGCAGTTCGACCTCCATGCTCCTGGCCACTAATTTCGATTTATAGTCATGCTGGATCAGCTCGTTGATTCTTTTGGTCATTTGCACGAAGCTGCTATCGAGCACGCCGATCTCATCGTTGCCGGTTACGGAACGGAGTTCTTCCCCATCCACGCCTTTGGCCTGGAATCTGCGAATTTTGGACACGACCTTCGATATTCGCTTGGTGATCGCGGAGGAAACAAAAAAGGTCAAAATAAACGAACTAAGCAAGGTCAGAACCAGGACAATAAGCGTAATCTTCGTAATGGGCGCCAATTTCTCCGCAACCAGATCCGTTCTGTATAAGGATACGAGCCTCCAGCCCGTTACCTCGGAGGTCGTATAGGCGGCAATATAATTATCGCTGCCGTTTTTATATTTGAAATAGCCCTCCTTGCCGTCCCAGGCATGCGCGCTTAATTCCCCCGTCTGAAACGAGGCGGGTTGCTCGGGATAAGAAAAAACCGTCTGTCCCGATTCGTCGAAATAAAAGATTTGGCCGGACACGAACTGATCGTTGCGGCTGAATATCCCTTTAAAAATGCCGGTGGAAATATTCAGGTTTAACAGGCCCAACTGCTTGATCGTCTTAAAATCCATCAGCTTTCGATTCATCGAAATATACGTCGATTGCCCCGATTGATCCGCCAGCCAGTAAAAGGTCTTCTTGGAGGAAAGAAAGGCCGTGTACCAAGGTTTAGCGGCCATTTCCTGCATGTCCCGGATCCCCCCGCCATCCTTGGGCAAGGAATCGTTGCTGACGTAGATCACAGGTATTACTGCTTCAGCCGCGGTAGCCGACTTCGTAGAGAAGCTGCCCTCGGTATATCCGGTTTCCTCGAAAATGGAGCGTATCACTTTGTAAATGACGTTGGCGTACGCATTCGATACCATATCGATGTCGGTATACGTCTGGGCCAAAGTTTCCTGAAAAAGCGTGTTATTAAACAAAATATCGCTTTTTTTCATGTACACGGTAAGCTGAAAATCCATGACGTTGCTGGCTTGCTGCAGATTTCTCAGCAGCCATTTCATTTCATTCTGCTCGACGTACCTGGCCGCAATGGCGTAGGAGGACCAGCTGATCGCCAAAATCGCGCCGATTAAAATGGTCGTAAAACTGAACATTAACTTTTTGCGCAGGCTGATGTCATGCAGCTTGGGCCATTGCATCGTCAGATCCTCTCCCGAAATTCTTTGGGACTGTAACCGGTAAGCTCTTTAAACTTGTTTCTGAAGTGCGCCTCGTTCACATAGCCGATGCTTTCCGAGATTTCATAGATTTTGTATTGGGGGTTGGCCAGCATTTCTTTGGCCAGATCGATTTTTTGCTGAATGACATATTCGGAGATGGTCGTTTTCATTTCCCGCTTGAACAGGCTGTTGATGTAATTGGGACTGTAAAAAAACGCGCTGGCGATCGACTTCAGGCTGAGCTCCTCGCGCAGATTTTGCTTGATATAGGTCTGAATTTCATGAATGAGCCGTATACTTTTGTTTTGCTTCTTATTCGCCAGGTAGGCGGAAATTTCCGTCAAGGTCTGTTTCAGCCAAGCTTTCATTTCCTCGACCGTTTCGAATAAGGTCCATTTCTCCCAGATCGGCCTGTTCAAATCTACGATGCTTTCAAATCTCTCGTTTTCCTCCATGAGCATAAACTGCAGGCAGGTGACGATTCCGTAAAAAATACCTTTGATCTGATCCGCGCTGGCATTGGAATCCGAATGCGCCGCAAAATGCTCTACGAAGCGGTCGATTTCATGCGGATTCCCCGAATGAATTAAAAATTTCAGTTCCTTTTGAAGCTCGGGCAGCTTCCAATCGTTTTTTAGCGCTGTCGGCTTTTTTGATTCCACGTCGCGTATATGGATGATCTCCTGCTTGCCCAAATGAAATTTAAACTTTAACGCGAATAGCCCTTGCTCGCACATATCGCTGACGCTTAGAATTTGATCGCTGATCTCGCTTAAGCCTGCGGAGCAGCTTATGCCATGCATGCGAAGCTTTTCTATGAGTCCGGACAGGAAATTTTCCGTTTGCTCTAGTATTTTGCTCGGCCCTATCGCGCTGTCGTAGCTGAATAAAACGCCGTAATGCGATTCGTCAAGGCGCGTGGTTAATATGGAGGCCTGCGTCGCCAGCTCATCCTCGATCATTTGCAGGATGTATAGGGACAATAGTTGTTTGTCTTCCGTAGATTTTTGTGCCGCAAGGTTTTGATAATCGTCGATCTCCAGCACGCAGACTATATATTGCGCTCGCTTCAAGCCGATTTTGAAAAAGTCGACCATGTCCCAAAGCTCGTCCTCGTTTTTAAATTGCTTGGAGAACAACTCCGCGCTGAACTTTTCGACCAGCGCAGGCATGCTTTTTGAAAGCATGGCCTTCAGCTTTTCCTGCTCCGTTTTTTTCTGAATCTCGCCGTGCAGCAGGGTTATCGTTCGCTGAAGCGCTTCGACCAATTCTGCGGGCACGATCGGCTTGAGCACATAACCGTGAGAAGAAAGATCGATCGCTTTTTTCACGTATTCGAATTTATTATAAAAGCTGAAAAAGATCATCTTGATCGCCGGGTATTTTTGCTTAATGACTTTAGCCATCTCAATCCCGTTCATCAGCGGCATTTCAACGTCCACCAGAATGATGTCGGGCTGCTGCGACTCGAGCATCCGCAATGCTTCCTTGCCGTTTGTCGCTTCTCCGAAGATCCGGATCGGGAGCCCCGCTTCTTCAATAATCTCTATCGCTTCTTCTCGCTCCACTTCAAAATCGTCGACGATCAACAGGCTCAGCAATGAAACGCACCTCCACGAACCCCAACTTTCACCATATTGTAAGCCTTTTCTTAATGAGAATCTATTGTTGTCGTAAGAAAAAATGGACGGCGGCTTTTTCGTTTGAACGTTAGCACATGGAGGTCATGCAGCGCGCGGACTATGGTTCCGTTATGTTCGCCCATGCGGCCAATCTTGTTCCACTCCTGGACACAGGGTCCGCTATTCTCCAAAATACCGTCCTTCCTGGCGTCAACTTGTCCAAATAACGTCTCCCCGGTCCGCAAACGCCTCGCATCGCCGCTTTCTCACGAAATAAGGTCTCTCGTGTCCGCAGCTTTCCCTGGCGTGGCGCTTCTGCTGATGAATTGGAGAAGACCGTCCGTGAAGATCTCCCTGAAGGTCGTATCAGTTTTGGCGCATAACCGAACCGCCCATCAATGGCTCGCCCGACAACCGTTTCCGTTGCCGTTGCGATGAAGCGCCGATCCACTTCCGCTTCGTTCCGTCGCCGTTGCGATGAACCCTCGCCCGAAGTCCGCTTCGTGCCGCCGCCGTTGCGATGAACCTTCGCCCGAAGTCCGCGTCTGCCGCCGCCGTTTCGATGAACCCTCGCCCGAAGTCCGCGTCGTGCCGCCGCCGTTGCGATGAACCCTCGCCCGAAGTCCGCGTCGTGCCGCCGCCGTTGCGATGAACCCTCGCCCGAAGTCCGCTTCGTGCCGCCGCCATAAAGCCTGCAAATATACATCTATTTTCGCCGATGCCTATCCTTTCGAGAAGAAAAGATGCAATAATGCAGGCTTTTTCCTTCTTCAGCCCGATTTCCGGCCTTTGCTTTGCATTTGCCTGCATATTTGCAGGCATTTCATCACATGCCGTCGGTCGGTTAAAAATACCTGTACAATTGCAGGCTTTTCGCCCTTCGTACGTCCGAAAGCGCCGACTCTCCGATATCTTAAAAAAAGCCAGTTAGATCAAGATTCTGATCTAACTGACTTCAATTGGGATGAAATTAGGCGGTTTGAGTTACAGCTCATAGCTGTATATTCCCTGTTGGACCGGAAACATCCGAAGCAGATCGTTATGGAATTCAATGAATTTCTCTTTCTCTAAAAGATAATTAATCACAATAACTGAGCTGCTTTTTAATATCTCGGCAGCATCTTCATTCAGCGTAATTTCCGTCCGATTCGGCGTGAAGTGAAGTTTCGAGATACCGCCATATAATGACTGCGACTCATCGTTGTAAGTAATATGAACCTTGCCAAATCCCGCTTCGATATCCTCTTGGCTGGGGTTTAGAGATTTTTGTAACAAGATATATTCATGCGTGTCGAACTCATCGTCAGCAAAACCAATCATCAGCACATTAATTTCTTCATCACGTTGCGCATATAAAAAATGAGCATTCAAAGTCGTCATTTCAAATAGCCTCCATGTTAATGCAGACTGCCTTCGCATTATTCGCCTAAGGCAGAATTATTTTGCCAAATAAATCTGCCCGTCATGGTTGCACACGATTATCTTTGAATAATCTTGGGGGGCGACTATGACGTCCACGCCGTCCCCCCGTTCAGGATTCACGTTGTCTTTAAGGAATGCAACGACGTCCGTCTTACTCGTTAAAAACAACTTATCCATAAAATCGTGAATGGGGTGCTTATAAAACAGATAGTACGGGGATTCGGAAGAAAGTGCATCCGTATTATAAACTTCGTCATCCACTCGAGCCCAGTTCTTGATGTTATCTATCGATTTAAGGTTTTGAGGATTGATTTGTTGCAACAGCTCTTTCATGATTCGATCGGCTTCATCATGAACTATTCGGCTTCCGGGAAAAATACTCATTTTAGCCTTCTCCTAAATTACCGTGATTTTATTGCAACGACGCCAGCCGCGCCAGCAGCACGACCGCTTCGGCTCGCGTGATCGGAGCCAGCGGATTGAACTTGTTAAGGCTCTGCCCTTGAACAAGCCCCGCTTCGTATGCGGCATTGATATAGGGCAGCGCCCACTCGGCGATCGCGGCATCGTCGGCGAATGAAGTCCGTTGCGTATTCGTTGCAGGCAATCGCGCGGCTCTAGCGATAAGCGCGGCCGTCTCGATTCGGCTCAGGCGAGCGCCCGGGCGGAAGCTATGGTCCGGATAACCGCTGACAATGCCTGCTGCGGCGACTGCAGTTACTGCATCGCCGGCCCATGCCGGAATATCGTCCTGATCCGCGAAGTTTGCAGGATTGCCTCCCGGCAACGCCAACACGCGATTCAGCAGCAATGCAAATTCGGCACGCGTGACCGGAAGGTTCGGACGGAACGTCCCGTCGGGATATCCGGAGACGATTCCCTTGGCGACCGCGTCAGCGATCTCTTGCTCGGCCCAGTGCCCCGCGATGTCGGACGGCACCGCAATCGGCTGCTCAGAAGTCGGATCGTCGGTCACTGGCATAACGGCAAACTTGGTGAAGTGATCCGTCTCTCCTGCCATCGTGTTACCGGAAAGCTTACCTCCCTTGATGGTCGTCCATTTCGCGTTCGTCTCATCGTAGTAGACGAATGCCGGATGTTGATCGGCGGCCCAGGACTGGTTCTTTAAATTTAGCCGAAGGCGGACAGGAGCGTCGAACTTGCCAGGCGTATCCTTCAGCAATTCATAGACGTCAGACAGGATCAATTGACCGGGTTGAAGCAAATTCTTGGTTTCATCTGTCACCTTTTTAAGCGTGACGGTCGTCGCTTGCTTGATCGCATCCCCGGGTATGAACAGCTCAAGCCCATCAATCGTTAGCGTATACTCGCGTCCCGGAACGAGGTAAAAGGATGCCTGATTTACAATCGGGTTCGCTGGAGTTGCGGGAGGCACCGGAGGATCGATAATGTTATCGATGCTAACCGATTGAACCTTCCGGTTCCCTGCCGTATCGACCGCAAAGACGGTATACGTACCGTTCGCGCTCACTTGGAACGATCCCGAGGACGGCACGTCGATTCCGACGTCCGGGTCGCCGAAGTCCGCTGCATCCAGCGAGCCTGCCGCCCACTTCAAAGCCTCGATTTTGTTGCCCGCCGCATCGTCGGCTACGGCTGCCGACACCGTAATGTCGACCCCGTTCGAGACCGCCGTCTTTGGCGTGTAGTCCAGCGTAATGCTAGGCGCCTCGCTCACGATATTCGCAATTGCGATCTCCTCGACCTGCTCGTTCCCTGCCGTATCGACCGCATAGACGGTATACGTACCGTTCGCGCTCACATGGAACGATCCCGAGGACGGCACGTCGGTTCCGACGTCCGGGTCGCCGAAGTCCGCTGCATCCAGCGAGCCTGCCGCCCACTTCAATGCCTCGATTTTGTTGCCCGCCGCATCGTCAGCTACCGCTACCGACACCGTAATGTCGACCCCGTCCGAGACCGCCGTCTTTGGCGTGTAGTCCAGCGTAATGCTAGGCGCCTCGCTCACGATATTCGCGATTGCAATTTCCTCGACCCGCTCGTTGCCGGCCGTATCGACCGCATAGACGGTGTAGGTACCGTTCGCGGTCACATGGAACGATCCCGCGGACGGCACGTCGGTTCCGACGCCCGGATCGCCAAAGTCCGCTGCTTCCAGCGATCCAGCCGCCCACTTCAAGGTTTCGATTTTATTGCCCGCCGCATCGCCAGCTACCGCTGCCGACACCGTGATATCGACACCGTCCGAGACAGCTGTCTTTGGCGTATAGTCCAATGTAATGCCAGGCGCCTCGCTCACGATATTCGCGATCGCAATCTCCTCGACCCGCTCGTTGCCGGCCGTATCGACCGTATAGACGGTATACGTACCGTTCGCGCTCACATGGAACGATCCCGCGGACGGCACGTCGGTTCCGACGCCCGGATCGCCAAAGTCCGCTGCTTCCAGCGAGCCCGCCGCCCATTTAACCCCGGCAATGTTCGTACCCGTACCGTCCGTATCCACCGCGATCGTCACGGGACCGCTCACCGGGGCTGTGGTCGAAGGCGTCAGCTCAATCTCGGGGAGCTCCCCGTCGATGACGATGCCGCTCGTATCCGGCAGCGGGCTAGCCAGATCCAGGGACACGGGACTGCCTATTGTCGTCACGGACGAAGTTGAAGGGGCGACGAGCGCTTCCCCCAGTTGGATACCGGCCGCAGCACGGTCGCCTTCCTGAATGGTATAACGGAATTCCAGCTTGCGCGGATCTCCGCCAGACATGCCTACATACGAAGCGGACAGGCCTGCGTTGCTATCGAGCTCGATCGGCAGCTCCGGCGGCGCGGCGGAATCGACGTCAACGGGAAAATCGTAGGCGACCACAAAAATCAGCTCGTCGCCGATGCCGTAAATGTCGCCCGGTGGAACGGAAGTAACAGCCGCCGATGGAGACGGTACGGCAATCGTAAACCGGTAAACGCCAACCTGCCCGTTGCTGCCCGTTACTGTAATCTCGACCGGCTTGTCGCCCAAGGACAAATCAACCTGGCGCGTATTGCCGTTAACGCCGTCGATAGAGACGGTCTGCCCCGCGGCCGGCGTCACCGTGAACGTCCCTTGAGCCACCGGTGCAGCAAGCGCAATCGCGTAAGTGCCTGTCGCCGCATTAAAAACGGACGGCGTCATCGTCAGCGTCGTGCCGAGCGCGTCAACCGCGATTGCGGCCGGACTCACGCCCTGAAAGCTCGCATAAGGCATCGGGTACGTCGTACCTTCGACGATGCCCCACCTTTTTCCGCTGCCGAATGCCCACACCGATCCGCCATAGCCGGTATAGGTAGCCTGCTTCATCATGTCTGCCGTACTATGCGGCGTACCGCCGCCTGCCGAGAAAGCTTGCCCGCTGCGCTCGCTGTCCCAGAAGGAATGGATAACCGATCCGGCTGCCGCACCCGAGCCGATCAGCCCGCCTCCGCCGCTATCCGCTTGCACGGCGGCCGCAGCATACGATTCATTCAAGGAAGTCAGGGCATCCGCAGAACCGATCAGGCCGCCGACATCGCTTGCCCCGGAGACCGCACCCTGGACGGATACGCCGGATACGTCCGTGTTCTCGGCGCGGCCGATCAACCCGCCAACCTTGTCGGCGCCTGTAATATTCGCGTTCACGATCGAGATATGGGAGATCGTCGCCCCGGACGTGGCGCCGAATAAGCCCTGATCGTCGGAACCCGGACGTTTGACGCTTACGTTCGCAATCGTATGGCCGTTCCCTTCGAATACGCCCTCAAACGGCGTTGTCACGCTGCCGATAGGCTCCCATCCCGCGGCTGCGGAGAATGCGCGCAGATCAAGATCGGCTTCAAGCTCGTAGCTGTCCTCCAGCTCGTAGCCGATGGACGCATCGCCGATCCTGGACAGCTGCTCAGCGCTCGTGATCCGATGCGGATATTGCACGCTTCCGTCTTCCCGATTGACGGTCAGTTTGTAGACGGCCTTCAGCGCAGCCGGATCGCCGGCGTCGCTTACTTGGACCTCGAACACATTTACACCCGGATCCAGAGGAAGCGTCTCCACGCCCGTGCCGCCTTCGACCGAGACGATCGAGCCAGCGGTGAGCGGCGTTCCCGACACTTTCACCTGATCCGTCTCGCTTCCCACACGCACGCTATAGGCACCGTAAGCGCCGGAAAAAACGCGATCCAGCTCCTGCGGCTCATCACTCTCGTCCGTTACGTTCAGCGAGGCAAGCGCTATCTTCTTATAATCGCCGTAATGGAGCGGATAAGTGGCGCCTTCCACCATGCCCCAGATCGGGTCGTCCGTACCGTTGCCGGTGAAATCCCAGCCCGAATAGGTCGACTTTAGCAGCATCTGCGCAGTCGACTTGCCCGCGCCCTTAATGGACGTAGACTGTCCGCTTGTCTCTATGTCCCAGTAGGCGGATGGGTCTGATACAGGGCCGTCCACTCGTCCGGCCAGGCCGCCCGTATTCGTGCCCGAATCGACGGCAGCGGTCGAATACGACCGGGCGATAGAACCTCTGGCACCGTTGCCGGTACCGTACCCGATCAATCCGCCGAAGCTATCGCCTGAACCGGATACCGCAGCGACATGCCCAGCCATATAACTATCGGAGATATCGGATAGGCTGTTATAGCCAACCAGGCCGCCTACAGTATCAACACCCGACACTGTGCCTTGAACAGAGGAAGCGCTTGCCCAAGACCTTTCCCACACGCCCGCT
This sequence comes from Cohnella sp. GCM10012308, assembly GCF_042649185.1. NCBI lineage: Bacteria > Bacillati > Bacillota > Bacilli > Caryophanales > Paenibacillaceae > Cohnella > Cohnella sp. GCM10012308. The sequence continues at coordinate 175,097 of NZ_JBHRYU010000008.1, read as the reverse complement.
AATCCGCCCACGTACGTATGACCTTTCACATTGACGTTCATCAAATGCACGTTGGCAATCGTTGCATTCATTACAGTTCCGAATAATCCCACATTATTATCTCCCGGCCGATCGATCGTCATATTCCGGATGACAAAACCGTTACCGTCGAAGCTTCCCGTAAATTCGCCTCCGTTGGTCCCGATCGGCTGCCAGCCCTCGCCGTCACCGGCGTCATACCCGGCCAGATCGATATCCTGCATCAGCTTGTAATGGCCCGACAGTCCGGATCGGATCTGATCTAACTCTGCCGCGTTGCTAATCGGCGTCCAGACGTCTTCGGCGCGCGCATGCCGGAGCGTGCCCGCCGCATTGGATAGGACGGCCCAAGCCATCATGAAGATCAGCATGATTGCAATCGCTTTGCGCTTCATTCTCATAACCCCTTTATATGGTGAATAACGAACCGAATCGTGGGCGGCTCCGGCTACCGCATCAGCTTCACCAATCCCTGAATCAAAACCTGCGGGTCCGTGCCGCCGAACAAAGCCGAAAAAATCGTATATCCTTCGTTAAAAGCGATCACCTGCATCGCAATCGGGCGCGGATCCTTGTCCTTCGCGATCCACCCCTTGTCCTGCAGCGTGACGATCAAACGCTCGATGCCGGCGATCCAGCGACGGTACTTCTCTCTAAGCTGCTGCTGCATCGCTTCGTCCCGTTTGGTCTGCTGATAAAAGTCGACGAGCGTCACGATCCAGTTGTCGATCCCCTTCATCAGCTCGCCAAGGCGCGCCAGCGTGAATCCGATCACTTCCTCGAGCGTGAAGTCCGACGGACTGTAATCCCTCGGAATGTCCCACCAGTCCTCCGTTATTTGAATCTGATATTCCAGTACGTGCATGAACAGCTGCTCTTTGCTCTGAAAATGACCGTAAAACGCCCCTTTCGTATGTCCGGTCCGCGACACGATGTCCGTCAGCGTCGTGGACGCGTATCCCTTCTCCGCAAAGCAATGCCAGCCGGCCTCGACCAGCATCCGGTACGTCGCTTCTCTTTTTAACTGAAACTTGTTTTTTTGCAATGCGCGTGCTCCTTCTTTGATCTCTATGAATTCATATACATACTAGAAGGTATATAATTTTATTTTCTATTATTTACCACAGTTAAGTATGCCGCAAGTTTCCGAAAAGCGTCAAGATGTAGCAGTGATTTATTGTTTTCCGACACGTCAAAAGAGGCTGCCTGAGGCAACCCCCATCGATGTTTTAAGTGTCAAAACGAAGCTACTATTCGGCGAAGCCTGAAGTGATTCCGCCCGTACCGAGTCGAAGCCTCAGCGACCATTCGCACGAGCCGCCCGGTTGTACGACCGCGGCGGTTCCGTTCGCAATCGCGCGGTCGAGCGAATCGTAATAACCGATCGACGGCTCGAGCGCAATGACATTTCGGTCGTTAACGATGCCTTCGTCGATCCAGACGCCCAGATAGGGCACCGACTGCGGATTCACGTCCATCCGCAGCCAGTCGCCGCTCGACTCGCCGACCAAGCCGCACCATCCCTCCGCCAATTGGCCCGGCACGTAGAATTTGCGTCCATCGCCTGTTTGCGCTGGCAGTACGAGCGACTCTCCCGTCCACCTGTATCGCTTCCCGGCCTGACGGGAATCTCCGCCGAATACGCAGAGCATCTCGCGGACCGCGGACGGCAGCATGATGCGAGTCGGCTCCGGAACGATGAACTGCGGATGCGGCACCCACAGAAACGGCAGCGCGTCACTGCCCGAATTTTCGACGAAATAATTCAACCGCATCGTGTCGGCCGCTTCGAAGACGATCGTTCGACTGAGCCGGTACGGCAGCGCAATGCCGCTCGCCGAGCAGGATACGCTGTCTGCGCCGACTACGCGCGCCCAGGCCAGCGGCCATACTTCGCCATGGTCCGGCAACCGAAGCTTCCCCTCCTCATCTCCCGGACAAGGCGAAACCGTCGGAAAGCACTCGTCCCAGCCGCTCAGGTCCGCCTCTCCGAATGAAGATGCGGATGTCAGCCTGCGAAGCTCGCGTGTACCGGCGTCTATAAGCCATTCTCTTTTCGTCGGCTTGTAGACCAGCGAGACGATCTTGGCCCCGATTCCCGGGATCAGTTCGGCACGTATTTGATCCGTCTCCAGGACCACAGAGGGCATGCCTCGATATATCGCTTCGTAAACAAGGGATGATGCTTGCTCGCCGGGCGACGATTGCTTCGTCTCGGAAAAAGATCGCTGCATGCGCTCAGCCCTTCTTCAGCGCAAGCTCGTAAACGGGAACGGCGCAAACGGACTTCAGCTCGGCGATCGTCTCCTTCGCATGCTCGCTCCAACCGGCCATCGTCGTGTTGCTGTTCACCGTGCTGCCCTTGCGGATCGGCGAGATATACAAATACATCCCCTCTTTGACCAGCCGCTCCTCAAAGCGCTTCAGTCCGATCTCCCATGTGTTGCCGTTGCTGAAGTTATCGTTGATCAGATCGCCGTCGATGAAGGCATAGCCGATGTCGCCAGTATAATCGATGCGCAGCAGCGCTTCCTTGATGCCGTCAAAGGCATCCTCGTCAAAGGTAAGAATCGCTTTGTCGTCGTTCACCCGCTCGAGCTCGAAATTGATCTTGCGGCGCGGCAAGCGAAAGCGATAGGATACGAACAACCCTTCTTCAATCCGCTCCAGCAGTTCGCCGCCGATGATGTCCCCCAGTCCGTCGAAGTCGGGGAAAATACGAAGCGTGACCTCCTCTTTATCGGTTACTTCCAGCTTCACTTCATCGGCAGTTACAAGCAGGATGGCGTCCGTAAGCAGCGCACGCTCGCGCCCCCATACGTTCGCCTGCCAGAAATGGAGGCTCTCCTCATCCGTGAACGTGAGCACGCGAACGGATGCGCCGCCTGATGGTGTCAAATGAATGGGTTCGCCGTCGCCCGCAGCTGGAGATACGATCGTCAGGCCTCCCGCTTCGCGTATGTTGGCTGTTCCCGCATCGAGACTCCCGACCGAAGCCGTCTCGAACGCATACTCAGGCTGCATCCCCTTCGGCGAGAAGAAAAAGTAATAGATAGATCCATTCGCCTCCATGCGGGTAATCGGCTGGGTCATCGCGTACTTGAGCCGGACACCGTCCAGGTCGAAGTTATACGGCAGCATCGCATAACCGTCCTTGCCCAGCGCAAGCGGTCCTTCGGCCGGGAAGCGGATCTCTTCCGTCGCCGTCCGCACCGTCACGCCGCCCGGCACATGCATATCGTGCGTCTCGGCGTGATCTTGATAGTTATTCAGGAACAAGAGACCCGAGCCCTCGGTCGCCCGCACCGCATAGCGCAGCGTATCGACGTCGGTCGGTTCCATTCGCGACGTATCGCCGGGCAGGATCGTCTTCGTCCTGCACAGCCAATCCTGGAACGTGCGGTAAAAATAATGCTGCACCCGCGTCCGGTGGTACGATTCCCGGACCTGTCCGAATTCGCCGATGCAGGCGTTGAAATCGTACGAAATCTTGGGCGTCGCCGGATCGTTCAGGAAGACGTCGCGCTTCCCCTTCGGATTGGAGCCGCCGTGGTACATGTAATAGCCGATCAGATTGCAGCCCTCCGCAACCTTGATGCCCGTCATCGCGGGAACGCTAATATACGGAAAGTCGAATCGATACTTGTAAAATGGCGTCATGCCTCCGCCCATCTCGCAGCAGGCGTAAGGGTGATCCTCGGGCTTGTAAAACGGCTCGAAGTTGTAGCTTTTCGGCATGTCGTTGTTGTGCTTGTCACGATAGATATATTCCGGCGTGGCCGGATGCTCCTTCATGTCGCCGAATCGGTCGTGTTCGTAATAGATCCACGGCCAGTGAGAATATCCGCCCCACAGCGGGAGCATCTCCTCCGCAGGAGCCGTGGCGCCGCCCCATGCCGTGCACGTATAGATCGGCGTGTCGATGCCCGCCTCGATCGCCATTTTTTTCAGCATCAGCATATGCGCTTCGCCGTCTTGGCCGCGGCTCAGCCACTGATTTCCGATGCCCGTCGTGAGGGCCCACTGCGCGGCCGAGTGGTTATGCTCGTTTTCGATCTGCGTGCCGATGACCGGTCCGCCTTGCTTGAACAGCAAGCCTTGAACCTGGGCGCCGATTTGTTCATACAACGGCCTCACGTAGGCGAGGTACCGCTCGTCGTTCGAGCGCACCTCGAACGGCCTGCCGAACAGCCAGTCCGGAAGTCCGCCGTTGCGCATCTCGCCGTGATCGAAGGGACCGATTCGGATGATGACGTACAAATCGTGCTTGCCGCACAGCTCGATGAACCGGCGCAGATCGCGGCGGCCGCGCCAGTCGAATTCCCCTTGAATTTCCTCGTGCACGTTCCAGAAAATATAAGTCGCTACGATGTTCACGCCGCCCATTTTCATCTTTACGAGCTCGTCTTCCCAGCCGTTCTCGTCATAGCGCGAATAGTGGAACTCCCCGCAAATACCGAAATAGGGCTTTCCGTTTTTCTCCATGTAGTAATTGCTGAAGCTCAGTCGGTCGCCCGACGGACTGCTCCCGCCCATTCGGCTTGTGCTGCGGCGGATCGCCTTGCGGTCATGGCTTGCGTCGATTCTGTATTCAGTCAAGGGCATGTCCTCCCAGGATTGTGGTGTCGTTTAGCGAACATTCGGCGTCCATTCTTTGGCCCCGTTCTTGGCTGCACGGCTTCCCTGACGCTCTGATAAACGGATGCTCTGATGCCCTGAAACCCCGATGACAAAACCGTCCCTCGCCGATGAACGGCGAGAGACGGAGTGTCATTGAATGGCGATCGGCTTTTATTTTGCCGACAGGAACGCGGACGCTTGCGATTCCAGCTCGGTCTTGACCTTATCGACGCCGGCAGCCTTCATCTTTTCTACCAGCAAGTCGAAGTTCTTGTCGACGTCCTTGACCGCCCCGACCGCCAGCGGCATAAAGTACTGCGTGGACACGTTCTTCAGGTTCGCGATCTCCGTTTTGTTCTTATCCGAGTTCATCGCAAAGCCAAGATACGTAACAGGAGCCAGATAGCTCTTGATCTTGTCATTCAGTTGAATGTAGGCGTCGGTCCAATCGACGCTCGGCTTGAAGAAGTCTTTGTTAACGAACCAGAAGCCGGCCGCGTCGGGCGGGTAGGTGTTGTCTGCGGCCGCCAGTCCCTCGGGAAGCCCGAGCTTGCCCTCCGGCGTGACGACATAATTTTTGCCTTCGATGCCGTAATAAGCGGTCATCACGTAGGATTCGTCCTGCGTGATCAGATCGAGCGCCTCCATGGCACGTTCCTGATTTTTGGAGCTTGCGGCAATGGCGACGCCGTTGTTGAGCCAACTGGCTGTCGGCGCGTGTCCCGTCGGAGACAGCACCGGCATGATGTACGTGTCAATTCCTTTTTCCTTGCAGGCAGAGAGCGTCGCCTGAATGTCGATCGAGTTGCCGAACGCGACGCCCGACTTGCTCTCGCAGAAATTATCCTTGGAGCGAACTTTGTTGGAATACGGGTTCTTGTTGACATAGCCGGCGTCGTACCACTTCTTCATGATATTGGCTGCATATTTGAATGCGCCCTGAACCGGTTCGTCGGTGATGCTCAGAATTTTGCCGGCCGGATCTTCGTTGTCGGTATAGTTGCCGACGCTGGAAGGGTCTCCGGAATCGGACGGAGCGCCGGGATAAGCGAACTTCTCGGTCACCAAGTTACCGAACGGAGTCGGCAGGTCATATTGAGAGTCCAAATTAAGCGGGATCATATTCGGATAATCCTTCTTGATCGTCTCGAAGTAAGGATCGAGTTCGGACAGCTTCGTAGGGTTCGCGAGGCCAGCTTTATCCATAATGTCCTTGCGAAGCACGATGACGTTGACCTTTCTATCCGGCGTCGTCGTCGGCAGCATGTATTGCTTGCCGTTCACTTGGGCGGCTTTGTAGGCGGCCGGATCTTGCTTGGCGTAGTATTTCGGCATGTATTTTTCAACCATGTCGGTTGTAATTTCCTTAAAAGAGCCCTTGTTCGATTCCTGCACGTAGAAATTCCAGTCCGCGGCGAAGACGAAGTCCACGTTTTCGCCGGAAGCAAGGATCAAAGGGTACTTCGAGGCCACGTCGCCCCAGCCGATGTAGTTAATCTCAAGCGTGGCATTAATGTCCTTCTTCAGCTTCTCGTTCAACGCCGCCATGACCTCCGGCATGCCTTTCGGCGCTGCGCCGAGCAAGTAGCCGACTAACTTTACTTCCTTCGAGTGATCGATGCCTGGGTTCGAAGGTGCCGCCGATTCCGTGCCAGCCGGAGCGGAAGCCGATTCAGTTGCCTTAGACGTGGAAGTGCTGCTTCCCGAAGCTTCGGATGCATTGTTGTTGTTGCCGCATGCCGTTAGCGAGAAACCCAGAACCGTAGATAATGCCAACATCGACCAGACTCTCTTTTTCTTCAATTTCAAGCGAATCCCTCCTTGTAATGGCCAAGCAATTGAATCTATATAAATTCCACAGACGAAGGCGGAACTTATATCGTACGAATATCAGCCTTTTACGGCACCGATCGTAACGCCGCTGACGAAGTACTTCTGGACGAACGGAAACAACAGCAGGATCGGTCCCGTCGCGATGACTGTCATCGCAAGCTTGAATGTCTCCTTTGGCGCATCCAGGCTGGTAACGTGCTGCGCCATCGCGGCCGAAAGGTTGATGGAAGAGAGCATTTTGTACAGCAGATATTGAAGCGGGATCAGGCTGTCCTTGGACGTGAACATCATCGCGGTCCACCAGTCGTTCCAGTAGGCCAAGGCGGTGAACACCCCGATGGAAGCGAGCGCCGGCTTGCTTAGCGGCAGCACCATCTGCAGGAAGATTCTGAATTCTCCGGCTCCGTCGATTCTGGCCGATTCAATCAGCGGCTCGGGAACGGAACCCTTGATGAAACTTCGAAGGATCAAGATGTACATGACGTTGAACATGGGACCAAGCATGAGAACCGCATACGTATTGCTTAAATGAAGATTGCTGCTTAGCCAGATATAGTAAGGCGCAAGCCCTCCGCTGAATAACGTCGTGAAGAACAGGAAGAAGCTCAGTTTGTTGCGGTGCTTCAGTTCCTTTCTCCCGATGACGTAAGCCGCCATCGTCGAGACAAAGAGCGAGACGGCCGTACCGACGATGGTGACGATCAGCGATACCTTGTATGCTGACAGCAGGTCTCCCGGATAGCGGAAAATGTACTTGAACGCCTCCAACGAGAAATCCCGGGGCCAGAACCAGTATCCGTCCCGAAGCACCGCGCTTTCTGACGAGAAAGCGCCAGCGAGCAGGACGACGAATGGAATCAAGCATACGAGCGCGATGATCGATACGATGGCATAAGAGATAAACGTGAAGAAGGGGGCGGCATTCAACTTGCTGTTTGCGAATTCGTTGCTCATGTGGCAGCACCAGCTTTCAGTTTGGAATCGAGGATTATGCCTTTTAAAAAAGGGCTTGGTCTCTGTCGTACTTGCGAACGAGCCAATTGGCGGCCAGGATGATGATGAGCGTGAGTATCGATTGGTACACGCCGACGGAGGACGCCATGCCGAAATCCGCAGAGCCCATGAGCGACCGGAAGGCCAACGTATCGATAATGTCCGTCGCGTCCATCAGCAGCCCGTTATTGCCGATCAGCTGATAAAACATGTCGAACTCGCCTCTCATGATCCGGCCAAGCCCGAGCAAAATCAGAATGACCATCGTCGGCTTCAGCAGCGGAAGCGTGATCCGCGAGATTTTCTGGACCCGGCTAGCCCCGTCTATCGTCGCCGCTTCGTAGATCTCCTGATCGATGCCGACGATCGCGGCCAGATAAAGAATGCTGCCGTAGCCGACCCACTTCCACACGTATAAGAACGGCAGCAGGAAATACCAGTAGCTCGTGTTAGAGTAGATATCCAGCGCATTCATGCCGAGATGATGAAGGATTTTGTTCACGATGCCGTACTCGTAATTGAGGAAGTTGTAGACGAAGGCGGAGACGGTGACCCAGGAGATGAAGTAAGGAAGAAACATCAGCGTCTGGCTCAGCTTTTTGAATGACTTGCGGGTAATTTCGGACAAGAAAACTGCGGCTAGAATAGAGAACGCGGTGTAGGAGCCGAGAAACATGACATTGTAAATTATCGTGTTCCGGGTGACGAGCCAAGCCTTCCCCGAAGCGAAAAAATAATGGAAGTTATCGAATCCGACCCATTCGCTGAAAAACATGCCGCCCTGGTGGGTATACGATTCGAAAGCCATGACAATGCCTGCCATCGGTATATAAGCGAAGATGATAAAATAAGCGGCGACCGGTACGAACATCAAATACAAAACCCAGTTGGAACGTAATTCCTGCATCCCCAAACCTCCGAAATGTACGTGTTGAACGCTTTGTTGTTCTATAGTACTGAAATTGAAATGGGGCTCATACGGGACAGATTTACGAATAACTTTGAAAACCTTCGCTTTCGCCCGAACTTTTCGACAAAATGAAAACGCCCGGCGCGATCACCGGGCGTAACTTAGGTTTGCTGCTATTTCGTCTTATTTTTTAAATACGCGCTGCCTTGCTTTTGCACCTCTGTTTTAACCTTTTCAATGCCGGCGCCGTTCAACTTGGCGGTTAACGCGTCGAATGCGGCATCGACATCATGGACCGCGCCGATATATATCGGTTGTGCGTATTGCGTGGATATGCTCTTTAGACTCGCTACCTCCGATTCGTAATTTTGGGAATTAAAAGTGAAGCCCGTATAAGGCATGTTAACCAGATAGCTATCTATTTTCCCCTGTAATTCAACGTACTCCCTCGTCCAAGTTTCCATCGGACTAAAGAGGGCTTTGTTCACAAACCAAAAACCCGACGCGTCCGGAGGGTAAGTGTTGGACTCCGACGTTACCCCCGCCGGAAGTCCGATTTCACCATTCCCGGTTATTACGTAATTTTGCCCCTCAATTCCATAGTACGCCAAATACGCATACGAGGGATCCTCCATAATCAGGTCCAGCGCTTCCAAAGTCCGTTCCGGATGCTTAGAGTTTGCCGGTATGGCGACGCCATTGACAAGCCAGCTTGATTGAGAGGCTTTCCCCGAAGGCGTGAGCAAAGGGAACGGATACACATCGATCCCCTTCTCTTTGCATGTGGAGAATATCGGTACGGTGTCGATGGAGTTGCCGAAAGCGATGCCCGACTCGCCGTTGCAGAAATTATCCTTGCTGGGCGTGTCGTTGGCAAACGGGTTTTTATTGATAAAACCGGCGTCATACCAGCTCTTCATCTTGCGGGCCGCATATTTCTGCACATCGAGAAACGGCTCGTCTACGGCGCTCTTCAATACGCCGGATGCATCCTCCATGTCGGCCACGATGCCTTGTGCCAGCGGATCTCCTGAATCGAAGGGCGCTCCGGGCCAAGCGATCTTCTCATTCAACAGAAACATGTAGGGCAGGGGCAAATCCTTTTGAGAGTCGAGGTTCAGCGGAATCATGCCCGGATGGTCATTTTTAACCGTTGCTAAATAAGGCTCGATGTCCGAAAACTTTCGAATTTCGGTCATCCCGGATTCGGCCATAATATCCTTGCGGAACAAGGCCAGCATCACCTTGCGATCCGGCGAAGCGGTCGGAATCATGTAGGGGATTCCCCCTACCTTTGCAGCTTCAATTGCTTCCCGAGGCAGCTTCTCCATATGCCGCGGCATATGCTTGCTCAACATTTCATAACTCAAAGGGTAGAACGCGCCTCGGGCGGCTTGGGTCACATAGTCGTTCCAGTCCGCGGCGAAAACGAAATCGATGTTTTCTCCGTTTGACAGCATCGTCGGGTATTTGGACGTCAAGTTGTTCCATCCGATGTAATTCAGTTCGATGGTTGCGTTAATGTCCTTTTTTAGCTTCGCGTTTATAGCGTCAAGGACTGCAGGCATCCCCTTGGGCGCTTCTCCGATTAAATAACCGACAAGCTTTACTTCTCCGGGATGATCCGATTGATTCGTATCATTGCCATCTGTGGCGATAGTCTCTCCGTTCCTTGAACACGCGGCCAAAGGAATGATCGCAAGCGATAGGATCAGGAACCGTCTGCATAATCGTCCTATTCTAGAATTACTCATGCGACGCCTCCCGGGCTGTTATTCTTCGGACGGTGACCGGGCAAACGCAAGATTGCACGGGTACCGACGCCTTTTGTACTCTCAAACCGCAGCCCGTATATCGGTCCGTAGGACAGCTTCAGCCTCTCGTCGATATTCCTTATGCCGTAGCCTCCGCCATCGCTTTTTTCGCCGTAGCCTATGGAAGGTTCCGGCACGTTTTCAGTATCCATTCCAACGCCGTTGTCCTCCACTTCGATGATGACTTCCCCTTGATAGGTCCTCGCCTTAATCGAGATCATGCCCTTCTCTTCCTCTTTCTCCATGATCCCGTGGAGAATCGCATTTTCTACGAGCGGCTGAAGCAAGATCTTCGGAAGCATATAAGGATACATGTCTACGGGTACCTCCAATACCAACTCGACGCTATCTCCGAATCGCATATTTTGAATGCGGATATATGCTTCAATATGCTTCAGCTCGTTTTCGAGCGTGACGTATTCTTGCCCGTTCGATAAACTGAGTCTGTAGAACTTCGCTAGCTCGTCCACCACTGACTTGATCCCGCGCGCATCGGACTCGATGGCCATTACGTTGATCAGATCGAGCGTGTTATACAAAAAGTGCGGATTGATCTGCGCTTGCAGCGCTTTTAATTCCTTGTTTTTCACTTCCCGTCCCAGCGAATAAGTTTCATCCATCAATCCCGATATGCTTTGCACCATATTGTTGATGTTTCGTGCCAACTCCCCGATTTCATCTTCATTCGTTGGCAGGGGGGCAACCGAGAAATTGCCGTGTTTTACTTTTCGCACGTTATGAATCAGATGACGAACTCTCTTCGTCGCGGAACCGGCGATGTAATAGGAGAGCGGCAGCATAAAGGGAATGATAAGCAAATGAATCCATATGATTCGATTGCGCGCTTTCGTGCTCGATTGCAGAATGTCCTTAAATGGAATGAGCAGGGCCACTTGCATATTCGTAGCCGGCACATTTTGGACGCCCAACAAATACGGTTTTCCGAGGATTTTGTATTCGCTGCTAAAGCTGTCGCCGGTCTTTTCTTGGAAGTACTTATTCTTAATCCCTTTTATGATATCAAGCGTAAAGGCAGCCCCATCGGACTGGCTCAGCAAGTCTCCGCGGTCGTTAAATAAAAAAGAGGCGCCATTCGGCGTTAAAATCGCATGGTTAAGAACAGATTGCATCGTGTCCGCCTTCACGCTTCCGCGCAAGACGCCGTTAAATTGTTGAAGATTATGCTCGCTGGGCACTTTACGCAGAATCGTGATCTCTTCGTTTACGGCTTCATGATCCATGAGCGATGAGGGAAGCCAAGCGAACTGTGCATTAGAGGCCGAGAACTCCGCGTACCAATCTTTGTTCTGGATTTTATTCAGCTTGAGAAAATCGGGGCTTTCCGTTACGCCGGCCAATCCCTTTTTCATATAGATTTGAATGGAATCGATATCGTCGTTATACCGGTATTGATTGATTAATTTCATGAGCTGAATCGAGCTCTGGTGCCAGTCGTTCACGTCCAGGAACAACGCCGAATCCGCATTCACTTCCTCTTGGACGAGGTCGCTAAGCGCAATAAAGTTCATGGCCTCCATGATCGCCTGGGATTTGTATTGCAAATAGGACTTTGTCTCTTCTAATACTTTGCGCGATGAAGATAACGCAGATTCTTCGCTTTCTCGTTGCGTCAGCGTAATATGGATAAATAACAGCAAGATTAAAGGCGTTAAAATAACGAGTACATAAGAAAAAAACAGCTTATTGCGAATACTAAAGTTGAATGCCAAACGAGAGCGATACTTCTTCATTTATTCACACGCTCCCGGTATTCTATAGGTGTGTAACCGACGTGCCGTTTAAAAAAAGTCCCGAAATAATTCGCGTCCGAAAATCCAAGCTGCAATGCGACATCGTATAGCCGCGCATTCTTATCTCTTAGTAATTCCTTTGCCTTATTAACCCTCGTCTCCGTAATATGCTCTTTGATCGTGATTCCGCGTTGTTTTTTAAAAAAGGTGCACAAGTAGGTTTCGCTTAATTGAACATGCTCCGCGATCGAGCGAATCGTAAATCCTTGCAAATGAAAATGAGAGAGAATATACTTATCGATCTCGCGCATCTTGCTAGAATTCGAGTACTCGTTGTCCTCCAGCTTGTCCTTAAACGAATTCAAGAATGACAGCACGAATTGTTCGAGTTTGTTCAGGTTCGGGATACGGTCGATTTCCTTCCATATATATCGCCTTTCAAGCTCTTCTTGTTGATTGACGATACCTAACTGAAAAGCGATATCCATGGCTGCGAGGAGAAACTGGAAATACGAGTCCTTTAACCTTAATACGTCCAAATCTCCGCAGCTTCTGGCATGTTTCGTCCACTCCTGTATGATAAGGCCGGCCTCGCTGATTTCGCCTTTTCGCAATTGATCCCGTAACTTGCGTATTTCCCCCCAGTTTGTTTCAATCTCGCCGTATTCACGCAGATCAGCCGAGAAAAAGGGCCTCGCGTCGTCACGATAATATTGATGGGCCGCGGCTAGCGTCGCATACTTGTACCCTTTCGGAATATCCAGCAACGATTGTGCAGGCTGGCCGATACCTAATCTCAGATCAATCATCTTGCCGGCGATCCCGCTTAAAATAGAAGCCAATTCTTCAATGGTCTCACGCCCATTCCGGTAGGCGCTGCCGTATTCGCCTGGCACAATGACGATCAGTTGGTTTTTCGAATCGAAGCCGGCAATTGCCTTAAGCTCTTGTATTCTCAAGTTGCCGTTTATCTCGTCCAGTATTCTTTCCTGCGTCGTTTTTGGATTTTCCGGATAGTCGGAGGGATTCCAATACAAATGAGCTGCCCCGATCGTATAGGGACCCTTTAAAGGCAGCAGGAATGTATCCCGACTTTGCAAAGCAGGCTCGACATGCATCGATTCAGGATCCGTGACCAACTTGCGCACCATCTCTTGACGAAGGTAGGGCAGACTTCGATCGACCCCTGCTTGAATTTGCTCGGCTTCCTTTCTTTCGGAGAGGGCCGTTCTCACCGTATCTTGAACTTCTTTAAGATTTACCGGCTTTTCTAAGTATGTAAACGCCTTCAATTGAATCGCCGATTTTAAAATTCTTTATCCGAATAACCGCTTAAGAAAATCACGGGACATTTAGGATCGATTTTCCGATATTGCGTAGCAAATCCGATTCCGTTAAGTTTGGGCATTCTCACATCGCAAAGAATGACGTCCGGTCGCCAATCCGAGGTGATATCAAGGGATACAAGCCCATTGTGAGCGGTCCTCACTTCAGTAATGCCAATCTCTTCCCATGGAATATGCTTGCGAAGCAATTCTCTTGTGCGGGCTTCGTCATCGATTATCAGCAGCTTCAAGAGAATCTCTCCTTCTTGGTCGTCTCTTTATTATAGGATCTATCCGATCGGATGTGCACTTTGAAAACCTTAGATCTACTTTGAAAAACAAATCGTCAAACAGACCCGGAGAAACTCCGGGCCTGTCACTTACGTACCGGCTAGTTCTTAATAAACGACCAATCGTCCACACGCACCCAATTGTTGGCATTCGCAACGGAATACACGCCGATTTGGGCGCTGCCATTTGTCACTTGAATGTTGGGAATCGTCACCTGCGTCCAACTGCCGATCGACGAATTGATAGCGGCATCGATTTCCGATCCCCCGTAATTTTTAACAAAAATCTGCGCGGTAGACTGCCCGCCGCTGCTCTTCACCCAAACTTTGAGGGTATAAGTCCCGTTAGGAAGATTGGTCAGATTCTGATAGCGACTTGCGCTATAGGCAGTCGTAGCGGATTGCGTAGCCGACCACCTTCCGCTATGAGCGCCCCCGCTTACATTCGAGTTCGGATCGACAGACACATTGTCCCAGGTTAACCAGCCGGCCAATGCGTTTTGAGAAACCCGATCGGCTTCGTAACTTGGGTTAAGCGCGTAGTTGTTGCCGCTCCCTACGCTCCAAGTGCCCGCCGCCGCGTCAATATTGAACTGACTCAATGAATTCATTTTAGGCGTTGTGCCGCTGAACGAGAGCGGCATCCACTGGTTGTAACCAATGCCGTTGCCTGCGAAGTCGCTCCATCGGTCTCCTCCGAAAAGAATGGTCGTTCCGGAGGTTCCCTGAACCTTGATGAACATCGAGGTTTGAGAGACATGCGAGAAGTCCGCGGCCGTGCCGTCCATCACGAATTCGCCGGTATAGCTTCCCTGGATGCTGTTCGATGTTACGCAATAAGTTTGCGATGCATTCCAGCCGTGCAGATCGGACGAACATAAATAATACGTATTATTGTACTTGAACATCGCGTTGCCCTCGCGGCCGCCTGAACTGCTGTTGTATACATTCGTGGCCGGCTCGATATTCAAATAGTCGGAAGCGCGGAGCTCCGATACATAAAGATGGCTTCTGCCGTTCGTGTTGCTGAATACCAGGTAGGCCTTTCCGTTGTCGTCAACAAAGGTAGACTGATCTCCCGACATGTTATTGACGACATTGGAAATCGACGATTGAACATGATGAAATGCAAACGTCCCTGTTGGCGTGCTGCTCGTGGCGAAGGCGACCCCGCTTCCCGCAGGTCCCACATATTGCGTAACGAGGACGTATTTCTGTGTGGTAGCGTTGTACACGACGCCGAGTCGGCCAAGCCAGTCCGCATCCCAAGTTGACCCGTCGGTCGCCCCGGTGATGACATTGCCCCTGAAGGTCCAGTTCACGAGGTCTGTGGAAGAATAGCAGGTCACGGCCGCAAAGCTCGTATCGTCGTTTTTAGCGCTAGGGTTGTTATAATAGGTGACCGCACCGTTGTACTTTACGCCATACCAATAATAGGTGCTGCCTACCTTTAAAATGTTGCCGCCCTGGGAGTAGATCGGGTTGCCGGAAGTATCCTTCCAAAACACGTCATTATTAAGCGTCTGGCTTGCGGCGAACGCAGGCTGTGAACCGACAAAAGGGAGTATAGCAGCGGCTAGTACGACCAAGCTTTGCAGAAACGTAAACCACTTTGTTTTTTTCCTCATTGAAAACGCCCTTTCAAATTGAAATGAGAATCAATGAACGGAAGACGATTAGGCTTGCGCGCCTCCTTTCTCCAAAACTTCAAATTTATTTTATAGCGCTTACATTTATAGAAATAGCGGGTAAATCTTCGTTTTCCATCGTAAATTTACGATTTGAATCCAGTTGCCCGTAAGCCGAAGCCGTTTCAAATTAAAAAGCGACCCCGAATGATATTAATCATCGGGACCGCTTCGCTGCTTCTACTTTAACCCTATTCGTCTCAAACCTTATATGCCTTCAACGCCTTGAACACTTCCTTGAACGAAGGCTTCTTGCCGTACATGAGCACGCCGACGCGGTAGATTTTGGCGGCGAGCCAGCCGATGAGCAATACGGAAGCGATCAGGATGCCGACCGACACGACGATCTCCCACCAGGCGGGATCGGCGAGGCCGATGCGCAGGAACAGGATGAACGGCGAGAAAAACGGGATGAACGAGCATACGGTGATGAATGTGCTCTCGGGGTTCGTCAGGCCGTAGATGGCGATGTAAAAGCCTGCGAGCGACAGCATCGTGACCGGCATGGACGTCTGGCTGAGGTCCTCCGTGCGGCTCACGAGCGAGCCGATGGCGGCGAACAGCATCGCGTACAGGAAGTAACCGAGCAGGTACATGACGATGGCGAAAATAATCATCTTGGGCTCGACGCTGGACAGGTCGATGCCGAACTTCTCGAGCGCGCCCTTGTTATGCGGCAGGGTCAGATTGATAAGCGCCGCGCCGACGAGCACCACGAGCTGGAGCAGGCCGACCAGGAAGGTCCCGATGACCTTGCCGAACATCTGCTTGAGCGGCGCCACGCTCGTAACGATGATCTCCATGACGCGCGAGCTTTTCTCGGCCGTGATCTCGGTTGCGATCAACTGGCCCGTGATCATGACGGACATGAACAGCAGGATCAGGATCGCATAGGTCAGACCGATGGCCGTCCCTTGCTCGGCCTCCGTCTTGCCCCCGGCGCCGCCGTCCGCGATCTGGACGGTATCGAGCTTGACCGGCGCCATCAGCTTGGCGAACTGCTCGTCGGTCAGATTGGCGTCACGTACCGCTTGCTGGGTCTTCACGGTTTGCAGCCCGGCTTGCAAGGCGCCCGAGGTGCCGCTGTCCAGCATTTTTTTGGAGTGGTAGACGACGTCAGGGAAGCCGACTTCTTGATTTTCGGTAAAGGTAAGATAGCCTTTGATCTTGCCGTCGTCGATCGCCTGTTGGAGAGCGGCCGTCTTGTCGGCATCGGAGCCGGACGCCTCTACCGGCACAAGCTCCACCTGCTTTTTTTCCGCCAGGCCGAACTGCTGCTCCAGCCCCTTAACAATCTCGCCTTGCTCGCTTGCGACATACCCGACCTTCGCGGCCGAGCCCGGCCCCGTCAGCTTGTCTATAAAATAAGGCACGTTGGCGCCAACGACGAGCAGAATGCCGAGGATGATCGTCGTTATTATGAATGATTTGCTGCGGAGCTTGTTCCGCATCGTGAAGGCAATGACCGTACGCATGCTATTCATGGCTCTCACCTACCGTCTTAATGAAGATTTCGTTCAGGGTCGGCTCCAGCAGCTCGAAGCGTTCGACCGGCGTTTGCGCCATTGCGTGCTTCAAAATGTCCTGTGCGGCTTCCTTGCGGGAGACGACCAGATCGTACCCCCGCTCCGTGCGGGTCGCGGATACGACGCCCGGGATCCGATCCAGTCCGGAGATGTCCTTCTCCGAGCCGATCACGACCTTTTCTCTTGGGAAACGGTTCTTGATCTCGCGAATCGGTCCCTGCAGCACCGGGTTCGATTTGTGCATGATCGTAATGTTGCGGCACAGCTCCTCGACGTGCTCCATCCGGTGGGTCGAGAAGACGATGCTCGCGCCATCGTCGCGCAGCTCCTTGACCGTCGATTTCAGCAGCTCGACGTTAACCGGATCAAGACCGCTGAACGCCTCGTCCATGATGAGGATGCTCGGCTTGTGAATGACCGCTGCGATAAACTGGATTTTCTGCTGGTTGCCCTTGGAGAGCTCCTCGACCTTCTTGTTGTAATACTCCGGCACCTGGAACCGGTCGAGCCACCGCTTCAGATTCGCGTCGGCATCCCGGCGCGACATGCCGCGCAGCTGGGCGAGATACAGAATCTGCTCGCTCACCTTGATCTTCGGGTACATCCCCCGTTCCTCCGGCAGGTAGCCCAGCATCGAGAGCTGCTCGGTGCTGTACGGCTTCCCGCGATAGCGGATGCTCCCTCCGTCGGGGAGAATGAGTCCGAGCACCATGCGCATCGTCGTCGTCTTGCCCGCGCCGTTCGCGCCGAGCAGCCCGTAGATCTCCCCCTGCGCCACCTCGAAGCTGAGCCCGTTGACGGCTGTCTTGTCCCCGTATTCCTTGAACACCTTTTCGATTACCAGCGGATTCATCTTCCCGCATCCCCCTTTCGGACTAGACAAGCCATGATCTCTTCCAATTCCATGCGCTGCGAGGACAGGATCCGGTAGCCTGCCGAGAGGCAGTAGGCCTCCGTCTCCTCGGGCGCGTCGGATTCGATCCGGCAAATGCCGGGCCCGGCCTCCTGCGCCCCCTGGACGCCCGGCGCCTGCTTCAGCAGCCGAGCCGCGTCCTCCTTGCCGGCCGTCCCGTCCGCGAGCTGAACGGCCAGCACCCGCCATGCCTCGAACAGCCGATCCTTCTCGTACAGCCCAAGACAACGGCCGCGATGCATGAACATCACGTAGTCCGCGAGCCGGCGCACCTCCTCCGTGATATGTGTCGCAAAGATCAGCGTGCGGTCCCCTCGGTCCATATAACGCGTCAGTTCCTCCAGCAGCGCCTTCCATGCCGAAGGGTCGAGACCCGAGGAAGGCTCGTCGAGCACCAGCAGCTCCGGATCGTGGGCCATCGCGACTGCGAGCTCCGCCTTGCGCCGCATTCCCTTGGACATCTTGCCGAGCTTTTTGACGCGATCGGCGTCAAAGCCGTGCATCAGCCGCTCGTACCGTTCCCAGCTCCACCCCGGGTACCAAAGAGAGGCGAACCGCGCCTTCTCGTCGGCGGTGAGATGGTTCTCGTAAGCATGCGGCAGCTCGGATACGAAGCCGAGCTTCTCCTTCAGCCCCACGTCGCTGTCCGGCGACAGACGCTGGCCCAGCACCTCCGCCTCTCCCTCGCAGGGCGCGAGCCGGAGCAGCAGCCGCAGCAGCGTGCTCTTGCCGGAGCCGTTCGGTCCGACGATGGCGGTCACCATCCCTGCCGGCACGGACAGATCGAGCGGTCCGAGCGCGAACCCGTCGTGCCGGACGGCAGCGCCCCTCAGCGTGACGGCGGCGTAGCCGCTATCCGCATGTTCCGATCCGTACATTCCGCGATTCATCGCTGTCCCCCCTTTTCCCCGTCGGCTTCCGCACGCTTCCGGTCGTAGGCTTCGCGCCAGATCCGCTCCATTTCCTCGCGGCTGCATTGCAGTTGAAGCCCTGTCTCTACGGCACGCTCGAATGCTTCGACGACGCGCACGAGCCGAAATTCGTCCCGCGCCGACTGGTCGATGCCCGCGACGAACGTCCCCGTCCCTTGCCTCGTTCGCAGCAGCCCTTCGTTCTCCAGATCCTGATACACTCTGCGCACCGTGATGGCGCTGCATCTCAGATCCGCCGCGAACTCCCGGATGGACGGCAGCAGCGTGCCCTCCGCCAGCTGGCCGCTAAGGATGAGGCTTCTCAGCTGGACCTCCACTTGATGGTAGAGAGGCTCGGGCCGATTCTCATCGATATGAACGGGTATCCACAAACCGCCTCGCCTCATTTCCTCCCGTTACTTCATTAAAAGGTGTAGCTCCTGCGCTCCAATCGCTTCACGATCGCCCGCCGCATGACATAGAGCGCGACTGCCGCGACCGCGACGGCCCCGATCGGCAGCAGCGCCGGCGCTTCGCGAACCGCATCCAACAATCCGCCGACAAAGCTGACGCCTTGCCAAGCCGCGACCAGCGAGATCAGCCCGAGCGCCAGGCACATTGACATGTAAGACTTGACGTAGGTTTTCCCATTGAAGCCCATCTCCAAGTACAGGATTACCGCGTTGACGATCACTCCGTAGCAGAGCCAGATCGCCGCAGCCGCAGCCCACTCGCCGGGGGACACCCGGTCTCGAAGCGCAGGCGCGAGCAGATACTGGACTGTGAAAAAAATCGTGCCGATCGCAGCCAACGCCGCCCCTGCGAACAGCATGCGGGCACTCGCCATTCGCGCTACGGGAATCGGCATCGTCCGCCAGTGCGACAGTCGCTTGGTGAAGACGTCCCCTCTCCAGTAAGCGAACATCGTGCGGTTCATTGCGCAGCCGAACGCCGGAATCGTGAACGTGTACAGCCAGTCCGCCATGCCGCTCAAATAGCGGGACACGCCGCTGCCGCTGAATCTATCGTCGACCAGCGCGCTGATAATCGTTCCCACATATAGGGCGAACACCGCAGTGAACACCAGCCCCAGCCAATCGCGCTTGAACTCGAATGCCGCCAGCGCCTTGGTCGCGCGCCATCCAGACATCTGCTCGCCTCCGTCACCCATACTGTGTGTATATCCTTATACACAGTATAAACACTGCCAAGAAGCCCTGTCAATCCTGAATCTGGAATTTCCTCTGAAGCGGCTGTCATGCGGATTTGTTGCAAATGGCTTTATCTATTAAAATAAAGACACCACGCCTGCCGCGAGGAAGACGCGGACGGGGCGCGATGACCGGAGGGAACAAAGAGATGAACGGGAAAAACGATCGAGGCGGACGAGGACAGGCCGGCAGGCCGAGGAACGGCGATGCACGGGAAAACGGCGAAGCCGGGCGAGCCGGCCGGGGGCCAAGCGGCGCGGCGGCGTGGCAGGGGCGCTCGGGCAGGGACGGCAGCGCTGGTTATGCCGGACAGGGGCGCTCGGGCAGAGACGACAGCGCTGGTTATGCCGGGCAGGGGCGCGGCAGTCGAGGCGCCGAAGCTGGGCGGCCTGCGCAAGAACGCGTAGGGGGCAAAGCCGGGGCTCCGGCTGGCCGAACGGGGGCGCTGGCAGGCCGAGCGGGCGAACCGAAGCGCCAGGCCGGCGGAGGCTCGCGCAGCTTCGCGGTTCTGGAGCCATCCGAGCTGCTGCCCTTCCTGCTCGCCAAGCTGAGCGGCCAGGGGCGCAACGCCGTCAAGGCAATTCTCGCCCGCGGCCAGGTGTCCGTCGACGGCAAGACCGTCACCGTCTACAATCATCCGCTTGCGCCGGGCGCCTCCGTCTCCGTGAGCCGGGAGCGGATCGAAGAGATTCCGCCGCTGATCGGCTTGTCCATCATGTTCGAGGACGACGACCTGATCGTCGTGGCCAAGGACGCGGGCCTGCTGTCGATCGCTTCGGCGCAGGAGACCGAGGTGACCGCCTACCGGCAGCTGACCGAGCACGTGCGGCGGACGGATCCCCGCAGCCGGATCTTCGTCGTGCACCGGCTCGACCGGGACACCTCGGGCGTCATGATGTTCGCCAAGCGCGAAGAGATCCAGCAGGCGCTCCAGAACAACTGGCAGGAAGCCGTCACCGAGCGGATTTACGTCGCCCTGGTCGAAGGCCGCGTCGCGCGTGCCGAGGGCACTATCTCCTCCTGGCTCAAGGAGAGCAAGACGCTCAAAATGTACTCGAGTCCCTACCCGAACGACGGCCAGCATGCGGTGACGCATTACAAGACGCTTGAGGCCAAGTCGCAGCTCTCGCTGCTCGAAGTCAAGCTCGAGACCGGCCGCAAAAACCAAATCCGCGTCCACATGCAGGACATCGGCCACCCGGTCGTCGGCGACAAAAAGTACGGCGCGCGCACCAAGGTACTCGGACGCCTCGGGCTGCACGCCAGAGTGCTCGCCTTTGTCCACCCCGAGACCGGCGAGGGCCTGCGCTTCGAGACCGACATTCCGAAGGCGTTCCTTAACGCGCTCAAAGATTAATAGCCTTATTTCACCCTCTCCGGGACGTGTCGTCCGGGCGGGGGTTTATTTTTTATATGCGTGTCTGCGAGTCAAGTATGCACGTATATCAACAGTTAACAGAGGCTAAGGCCGGATACCTTCCTAGTATGTACGTATCCCCCTTATTGCGGTAATTTCAGCTGGTCGCGAGCCACATTCGCTCCTAAATATGGCATAAGGTGCTTTTTTTATACCTAAATGAATAAATAGGCCTATCCAACACGCGGTTAACCCGGTAAAATCAGATTATGTCGTTTCATGTCAATCATTGCCATAGTTAGGATGGTCACGTTGATCGAACTTCAAAGCTCATACAATGCGACCATGGTCGTTTTATCGTGCTTCGTGGCCTCTATTGCCGCTTATACCGGCCTTAGCATGTCGCTTCAGTATGCCGCGGCTTCCAAGGGCCGTTCCCGCCTCGCTTGGCTGGCATGCGGGATCGCGGTCATGGGGGCGGGCATTTGGGCCGTCTGCTTTTACGAGATTAATGCATACAGATGGTCTACCGGCGTCGAGTACGATTACGGTACGGTGATCCTGGCGCTGGCGATCGCCGCGGCGGCTGCGGCGCTGGTCCTCCGGGCAGTCAGCCAACCCAAGCTCCGCAGGGGGTCGCTGCTAGCGCGCGGCGGCATCGCGGGCATCTGTGCGGCGGTCTTGCCCTACGCAGGCCTTCAAGCCATGCGCGCCAGCCTTCACCCGCGCTTTGAGGCCGGGACATTCGCCTGGTTCACGCTCGCCGTCGCCGCCTCGTTTATCGTCGTCCTCTGGATCGCGTACAAGTTCCAGACGTCGCGCGGGCCCAAGCGCAAGGCCATCGCAGGCCTGCTTCTCGGCACCGCCTTTACCGCGTCGATCCATATCGGGCTGGCGCTTGTCTCCTGGACGTCGCCGGAAGAGCTTCTGACCGCCGGACAGAGCGACTCCTCCGCGATGATTTCCTTTTTCCTGGGATTCGCTACGCTGTTCGTGGTCGGGATCGCGTTCGCCGCCATCTTTATGGAGCGGTTCTGGAAGGCGCAGATGCGTCGTCAGCTGGAGCGGGACATGCGGATCGAATCGCTGTTCAGGCACAGCCAGGACGCCGTCTTCTCTTACAATCTTGAAGGCAAGCTGCTGGACGCCAACCTGGCGGCCTTCCGCCTGACCGGCTACGAGTGGGACGCGCTGTCCAAGCTCAGGCTGAGAGACATGATCTCTCCGGAGTACCAGCACACGGTGGCCGTCAACTTTCAGCATACGGTCACGGGACAGTCGCGCAACTTCGACTGCGCCCTTATCCACCGCGGCGGCCGTCGTCTCGAAGTCAACAACACCAATGTCCCCGTCCTCGTCGAAGGTCAGGTCGTCGGCGTGTACACGATCGTCCGCGACATCACGGAGCGCAAGCAAGCCGAGTGGCAAATGAACCATATGGCGCATCACGACGAGCTGACGGGACTGCCCAACCGGCGACTGTTCGAGCAGCAGCTCATCAAGGCGATCGCGGATCAACAGCAGGACGGGCAGTCCGCCGCCGTGCTGTTCCTCGACATCGACCGCTTCAAGCTGGTCAACGATTCGCAGGGGCACGACGTGGGCGACCTGCTGCTCCGTTCCGTCGCCGATCGGCTGAGCGAGGCGGTCAAGCATGCCGGCATCGTCGCCAGGCTGGGCGGAGACGAGTTTTCCGTGCTGCTGACCGGCGGCATCACGCGCGAGGATGCGCAGGCGATCGCGGCCCGTATCAACCGGGAGCTCGACATCCCGTTCTCGCTGCGCGGCAAGGACGTGCATATCACCGCCAGCATCGGCATCGCGCTGTTTCCGGAGGACGGCGACTCGCTCATCTCGCTCATGAAAAACGCGGATACCGCGATGTACTCGGCCAAGGAAAACGGGAAGAACACGTACAACTTCTACGACTTGTCGATGAACGACTCTCTTTTCGAGCGGGTTCAGCTGGAAAACGAGCTGCGCAAGGCGCTGGATCGCGGCGAGTTCTTCCTCGTCTATCAGCCGCAGGTCGAGCTTGCGTCCGGCAAGGTAGTCGGCGTAGAGGCGCTCATCCGCTGGCAGCACAGCACCAAGGGGCTCATCTCGCCGGCCGAGTTCATCCCGCTCGCCGAGGAGACCGGCATGATCGTGCCGATCGGCGAGTGGGCGCTTCGCACCGCCTGTATGCTCGCGCGCCGCTGGAGCCTTTCGGAGGTCGGGCCTCTGCGCATGTCGGTCAACCTGTCGAGCCGCCAGTTCGTGAGCCCCGACTTCGCCGAGTCCGTAGAGCGGGTCGTCCGCGAGACGGGCATGCCGCCCGAGCTCCTCGATCTGGAGATTACCGAGTCGATGACGATGGACGTGAACCGCTCGATCGAGACGCTGCGCCAGCTCAAGACGCTCGGCGTCTCCATCTCGATCGACGACTTCGGCACGGGCTACAGCTCGCTGAGCTATCTCAAGAGCTTCCCCGTCGACCGGCTCAAGATCGACCAGTCGTTCGTCCGTCAGATGCACTCGGAAACCAAGGACCGGTCCATCGTGGCGACGATCATCTCGCTCGCGCACAACCTGAATCTCCAAGTCGTCGCCGAGGGCGTCGAGACGCTTTCCCAATCTATATTCCTCGCTGAGCAGGGCTGCGACGAGATGCAAGGCTACTATATCAGCAAGCCGCTTAAGGCCTTTGACGTAGAAGACTTTATACTGACGAAGTCCGCCGTCTAATAGCAAAAAGCCGCACGGTCCCCAATCCGATTGGGGTTCGCCGTGCGGCTTATTTTTTCTCAAGCAGGGGCTAGACCTCTTCGCGCACCCGATTCGCAAGCTGCGCGAAGCCGTCGATCCTGCAGGCGACCCGGTCCCCGTCCACGATCGGGACGGCGCCCGGCGTGCCGGTCAAGATCACGTCGCCGGGCAGCAAGGTCATGAACCGGGAGTGGAACGCAATCGCGCGCCAGGGCCGATAGATCATGCTCGACACCGGCCGGCTGTGCCGGACCTCGCCGTTCAGCGCAGTCGACACCGTCAACCGGTCGATATCGCCGAGCTCGTCCGGCGTGACCAGCTCGGCGCCGAGACTGCAGAACGTGTCGTAGCTCTTCGCCCGCGTGAGGAACCGGGGATGACGCGCATGGACGTCCGCGGCCGTCACGTCGATCGCGGCGACGAATCCCGCCGCATAGCGCGGCGCATCCGCTTCCTTCACGTCCTTGCAGACAGCGCCGATCACGATGGCAAGCTCCGCCTCCGCCTGCACGCGGCCGACGCCGGCCGGGAGCACGATGCTGTCTCCAGGCCCGATCAGACTCGTGTCGGGCTTCATGAATCCGACCGGCTCCTCGCTTTCCCATTGCTCGCGCTCCCGCTCCTGCGCCTCGCTCAAGTAGTTGAATCCGATTCCCCATATTTTACGGGGGCGGCGAATGACGGGCGCGGCTTCGTACCCTTCTGGCGCTAAAAGCGGCACAGAAGCAGCGATGCCCGCTCCTTCTTCGGTCGACAGCCAAGCGCGGATATCCGCCAGCGCCCCGGTCTCCAGCAGCGCGGGAAGTTCCTCCGGCCAGCTCCGCCCCGCAGCCCTGCTCAACGCCTCTAAAGTCAGCAGGCCTTGCGGCAGTCGAATCGCCGACCGCTCCTTCTCCTCCATCCTTATTCTTAGGACGCGCATGCGCTCCCCCCTTAAATAAAATCTACCAGCCGATGGCGGCGCCATCGCATCGCGGATCGGTGCCGCCGCGCATCATGCCGTCGCTGCCGATCGATATCGCGTGCGCATGTCCCATCCGATAGTCATAGGCGTCCACGATACGAACGTCATGCCCTGCCTCCGACAGCCGCCCGATCGTCTCCGCGTCGATTCTGCTCTCGAGCTTAAGCTCGCGCGACGACTCGCCCCAGGTGCGTCCCCACAGCCATCGCGGCGCGGCGACCGCCTCATGCGGGGCCATTCCGTAGTCCGCCATGCGCGTAAAAATCGCGGTCTGCGTCTGCGGCTGCCCTTCGCCGCCCTGGGTGCCGTACAGAAAACGCGGCTTGCCGTCCAGGCAGGCCATGGCCGGCATTAGCGTATGAAAGGTCCGCTTGTTCGGCTCCAGCGTATTGACATGCGCCGGGTCCAGCGAGAAAAAGGAGCCACGGTTCTGCAACAGAACGCCGGTCTTTCCTGCCGTAAAGCCCGAGCCGAATTCAAAGTACAGACTCTGGATGAACGAGACCGCGTTGCCTTCTTCGTCAACGACCGCGGCATACGCGGTATCGCTGCCGGCGGGCGGGCTGTCGAAGTCCAGCGCATGATGCGGATCGATGCGTCCAGCCTGCTCGTCGGCATAGGCTTGGCTGAGTAAGCGTTCCAGCGGCACCTTATGAAAGTCGGGATCCGTAAGCTCCCGGTTACGATCGATAAACGCCAGCTTGATCGCCTCGATCATCCGGTGATAGTAGGCGTAGGTTCCGTGCGGCGTCGAGGCCGGCTCGAAGCGCTCTAAAGCCTGCAGCGCCATAATGCCTGTAAAGCCTTGCGAGTTCGGCGGAGCCTGATAGAGCGTGTATCCGCGATAAGCGCCGGTCGCCGGCTCTTCCCAGCTGCCGCGATGCGCGGCGAAGTCCGCCTCCGACAGCATTCCGCCGGCCTTACGCAGACCCGCGACGATCTCCCGCGCAATCTCGCCTTCATAGAACGCTTCGCGCCCGCCTGCGGCAAGCGCCAGCAAAGTCGCTGCGAGCTCGCGCTGCACGAAGCGGTCGCCCGCTGCGGGGACTGCGCCCTGCGGCAGATAAATCGCGGCAGTCTCCGGACACTCGGCCAGCATGTCCCTGCATTTCACGGTAAAGAAATGCTGATCCGGCGACAAAGGAAACCCGTCCGCCGCGTGACGGATCGCCGGCGCCAGCGCTTCCGCCAGCGACAATTTGCCGTACTTGCCCAGCACGGCCGCCCAGCCGTCGACCATGCCCGGCACCGTGATCGCGCTGCGGGCGCCGCGATGCGGAATCGCCGCCATGCCGGCGAAGCAGTCCCGGTCGACGGCCGCGCCCGAGCGTCCGCTGCCGTTATATGCGCGGACGCGACCTTCGGCAGCGCCGTACGTCAGCCAAAAGCAGTCGCCGCCGAGTCCCGTCATATGCGGATAAACGACGCCCAGGCACGCGCTGACGGCAACTGCCGCGTCGAACGCATTGCCGCCCCGGCGGAGCGTCTCCGCGCCGGCCTCCGATGCAAGCTCATGAGGGCTGACGACCATCGCTTGCTTGCCTGCTGCCGCTCTGCTCATTCCCGCTCTCTCCTTTTCTTTTCGCCTACAACCGTCTTGAGCCGTTAGCGCTCCACGCTCCTCTCCTAAAACCGTCTGAAACCCGTAAGCGATCCACGGCCACCTCGCTCGGCTCGAGTCAGTGCCCCTTCACCGTATCCGCAGCGCTTCGATGCTGCGCTTCCCACTCGGCCGCCCATTGCAACAGCATCCGGTCCTGCCCGGGTCCGGCGATGAGAGACAACCCGATCGGGCAACCGTCTACATCCGCCCAAGGCAGCGTGATCTGCGGCAGTCCGCCGATGCCCGCGACGCAAGACAGCTGCTGCGTGCGGATGCGAAGCTGCTCCATCTGCGCGAGCGGCGTGCTGCGAAGCGGCGCCGGACCGGTCGCCGTCGGTATCGCCAGCAAAGTGTCGTCTCCCAGCAAAGCCGCGAGTCTCGCGCGTATATCGGCCATGGCCTCACGCTCCTGGCGGCAGTCGGAGTCTGCGATGGTCCGCGTCCACGCGAACCGTTCGGCGATGCCCGGTCCGAACCGCGGGCGCGCCTGCTCGATCCAAAGCCCGTGCGTCCGCCAGATGTCTACGCCTTGGAGCAGCTTGAAGATTCGCATCCACGCCTCCAGCCCCTCCTCGGCGATCGTGACGCGTTCGCTTACTCCGAAGGACAAGGCCAGCTCGCCCAGCAGCGGCGCCAATGCCGCCTGCGTCTGCCAGTCGGCTGCGCGCAGCGTGTCTGCTGCGACAAGCAGCCGGCGCGGCAACGGCGCACTCTCTCTCTGCCGATCGGATTGCTCCAGCAGCACCTCGCCGGCAGCAGCGACAAGCTTGGCCGAATGCGACATCCATCCGACCGTATCGAAAAGCGGCGCTAGCGGCACGACGCCGTCCAGCGACACGCGCCCATGCGTCGGCCGGAAGCCGTAGATGCCGCAGTACGAGGACGGGATGCGGACGGAGCCGCCGGTATCGGTGCCGATCGCAAGATCGGCGAGGCCTGCCGCCGCCGCAACGGCCGATCCGCTGGAGGAGCCGCCGGGAATGCGCTGCTCGGCTCTCGGATTGATCGGCGTTCCGTAGTTGTAATTTTCGCCGTTTAAGCTGTACATCATCTCGTCGGTATGCGTCATGCCGTTCAGCCTGGCGCCGCTCGCGAGCAGCAGCTCGATCGCACGGGCATGGCCGGCGGCTGCCGCATGCGTCCGCGACCAATCCGGGCTGCCGGCTCCCTGGATATGGCCTTTGACGGCAAATACGTCTTTTGCCGCGAACGCGATGCCGTCGAGCAGCCCGGTGCCGGTCGGCTCCAGCTTTATGTCTTGCCGGATGTAGGCGTGCCAGCGATCGTGCATCCGACTCATCCTCTCTTCTTGTGTGTGTATGAGCAGTATAGAAAAGGGGATCTTCCGGTGTAAATTCACATCGCGCACATTTGGCAAAGCCTCTGAAAATCGCGCTGTTCTTTGTCATCGAACCCAAGGGCACTGTCTCGCTATGAAAAAAGGACGAAACAGAGTCACCCCTGTTTCGTCCCGCTTTTAAGCTTTTCTCCGCCGCTCGGACAGCGGTCTCTCTATGGGCTTCTTCTAACCTTTTACAAGCTGTTGCTTCTTACTCCGCCTGCTGCAGCTCCGCGATAATCGCCTTGTATTGCGCCAGCAGCTTATCGAGCGCCTGCTTGATCTTCGCCGCGTCGCCCGTCCCTACGGCTTCGCCCAGTGCGATACGGCCCGTTAGTATGCCGGTTCCCGCGGGAGATGCACTGGCAGCTGCCGTCGCGACGGTACCCTCTGCGCGGGACGTCCCTATCGCCACGGATTTCAGATTGCCGCCATCAACGATCTTGACGGCTTGCAACGACACCGTTCCTGCCGGCGCCGTCAAGCTCCCCTGTTGGACATTCATTGCTGTTACGGGAAACGCTGCTCTCGCAGTCTCGGCTAGACTCGAAGCAGTTGCCGCCGGCACGGCAGTTAACGTCAGCGTCAGCGCCCCTTTCCCCTGGACGAGCTTGTTATACGTCGCCAGCGTCTGCTTCCACTCCTGCACGGTGTCCGGTGCGTACTTCGCGGCGAGCTCGGTCGGATCGGGCAACTGAACGGCCGCGGACAACGAGACCGCCTTCGCTGACGCGAACTGTGCGGGCGCGCCGGTCAGCGAAGCCTGGGAGATCGCGTATTGCTTGGAAAGCGCCGGTCCTGCCGCCGCAAAGGCGGCGACGGGACTGGCCAGCGCGGTGACGGCCATGGCGGCGACGGCAATTTTGGCGAACAGGGAATTGTTTTTCATAGAAGAATCACTCCTGCTTATAGTTTGTCTTGCCTCTCTTACTTTAGATTCCGGGTGTGGCAGACGATTGGTGAAGTTGTGGAAAAACGATGGCACGCGTCCGGCTTAAAGCCGCGCTTGCTATAATAATCGTATAGCTCGGCCGGGGAGGTCTTATCCTATCAACGAATATACGATTGCCGTCGTGGACGACGACGCGAACATCCGTCATCTCGTCGAGGCTTATCTGAACAAAGAAAATTACCGTACCGTCGGTCTGCGCACCGCGGAAGAGGCGTGGGAGCTGTGGATGAGCAGCCCGCCGGATCTCTGGGTGCTCGATATCATGCTGCCCGGCATGGACGGATATGAGCTATGCAGACGCATTCGCGGCGACGCGGAAGTGCCGATCATCATGATCTCGGCCAAAGACGACGAGGTCGATAAAATACTGGGGCTCGAGCTGGGCGGCGACGACTACCTGGTAAAGCCCTTCAGCCCTCGGGAGTTGGTGGCTCGGGTCAAGCGCCAGCTGCGTCGCTGGTACAAGCTTCATGCCGCGAACGAGACGACTATTGCCGCATTCTCTCCTACCGTCGTCGAAGTTGGCTCCTTGCGGGTGTACCCGGAGGAACGGCGCGCTTTTTGGCGCGGCGCGGAATTGGATCTGACCTTTAAGGAATACACGCTGCTCCAGGTGCTGGCGGAATCTCCCAATCGCGCGTATACGCGCGAACAATTGCTCCTGCTGGTATGGGGCGACGATTATTTCGGCAGCGACCGGGCTGTGGATCATCTCATCAAGCGGCTGCGCAAAAAAGCCGGGCAGCTTCCGATCGAGTCGGTATGGGGGCACGGCTATCGTTTAAGAGCGGACGGGGGGATCCAGCCATGAAGCTGCTGCATCAGATCAACCTGGCTTTCGGCGCGCTGCTCGTTCTCGTATTGGGCATGACGGCGCTGCTCATCCATCTGGTACTGATCGATCACTTCATGGGCGAGCAAAAGCAGGAGCTAAGCACGGTGGCTTCCAGCATCGCAACCCGTCTCCAATTGCAATCCGCGACCTTGGCGCAACCGTCCGACACGACGCTCTCCCTCGGTCAATCCGTCGCGCTGCCGGTCGGCGTCGAGGCTTATCTCTCGGATAGCGAGGGTCGTATCGTCAGCGGCGGCACGGAGATGGCGTCGCTCACGGCGCAACCGCTCCCTGCATCCGTCTTGTCGAGCGGGGGAACGACGGTCCGGTTAACCGCGAGTGCGCTGGTCAGCAGCGGCGGCTATCTTGTCCATACGGACCTTGTCCCCCAAGGCACGCTTACGCTGCGGACGCCGATCAGCAAGGTCAACGCCATCGAACGCGCGCTTCTCGGCCGTTTGCTCATCGTGCTTGGCATTGGCGGCGTAGTGGCGCTGCTGCTCAGCCTGCTGATTACCCGCAGGCTCATTCGCCCGATGATGAAGCTGCGCGGCGAGCTCGCGAAGGTGCAGGAGCGACAGTTCGCCGACGTCCGGCTCGTTCGTGCCGGCGGCGAGATCGGCGCCGTCGCGCGAACCGTTTACGACCTTGCCGGAGAATTGGAGCGCTATAACCGGGTGCAGAAGCAGTTTTTCCAAAATGCCTCCCACGAGCTGAAGACCCCGCTCATGTCGATCGCCGGCTATGCCGAAGGCATCCGCGACGGCGTGTTTGAAGGCGAAGGCGCCCGAAAGGGCCTGAACGTCATTATGAACGAGAGCAGCCGGATGACGAAGCTTGTCTCGGAGATGACGCTGCTCGCGAAGCTCGACAGCGAAGAAGACATCGTACAACCGATCGTCGTTCACGTGCTCGAGCTGCTGACCGGCGTCGCCGAACGGATTAATCCGCTGCTTGCGGCAAGGGGCCTGTCCCTGGACACCATCTGCACCGAAAGCAAGCTAGACGCGCTAGCGATCATGGCCGACAAAGACAAGTTAATGCAGGCGCTGCTCAACGTCGTGTCCAACGCCGCGCGCCATGCAAGACAGCGCATCGTCATCGAAGCGGGTATCGACGAAGGCCGGATCGTCATATGCGTACGGGATGACGGAGCGGGATTTCCGGACACCCTGCTCCCCCACCTGTTCCATCGCTTCGTCAAAGGCAAGGACGGCGAGACAGGCCTCGGCTTGGCCATCTCTCGCGCGATCGTCGAGCGTTGCGGCGGCTTGATCCGTGCATGCAATCAACCGACGGGAGGGGCCGTGATCTCGCTCAGTTTTCCGCAGACGACAGTCTGATGCCGCACAAAGCAAAGGAGCACTCCCTCGCCTAGAATGACGAAGGAAATGCTCCTTTGTTTTGCCGAATCTCCTGGCACCGGATCTATCAGCCGAAAATCGCGTCGATAACCGGCTTCGTGTGTCCGCCCGGATAGAGCAGATACAGCAGAATGTATACGGTAACGCCCGTGATTGCGGTAACGAACCAAACGACGGCGGTCACGCGGCCCCAGCGCCTGTGCTTCGCATACTTTTCCTTGAAGCCGAGCACGAGCGTCGTGATGCCGAACACGGCCGCGACCATCGCCAGCGTAATATGGAACAGCAGGAAAATCAAATATATCGTCTTGAGGTGATCCGGTCCGCCCCACTCGGTGTTGCCGACGAATATCGTGCGGGATACGTAGATAATGAAGAAAATGATCGCCGCGATCGCAGCCGCGATCATCGTCTTCTTGTGGGACTCGCGTTTGCCCCGGATAATCTGATTCCAGCCGATCGCCACGAGAATCGCGCTTAACGCGATGAAGCTCGTGCTGATCGTGGGCATGATGGTATAGCTTGACAAGTGGGCTCACCTGCTCCATAAATGTTGGACAACTGCTCCCATTGTAACCTGCCTTTGTCCTCAGTTCAATTCGGTACGCCCCACTTCACACATTGTTCAAACGGCTGGAGGAAGCGTGGTCGAACGAAGGATCGTCATCCTGCGCCCGCTCTCTCCGGTACCATTGCATGAAGACGGCATACATGGCGGCTATGTTGACGAACTCTTGCAGCAGCTTCATGATGATGCCTCCGAGCTGCTGGTCGTCGGTTGGCGCCATCAAGCTGAAGAACGCGGGTCCGCCCTTGAATTGCGACAAAAATTCGGCGGAATTGCCGGAAATGCAATAGCCCATGGCACGCGTCCAAACTTCGGGATCGTTGTAAACGCTGAACAGCGGCGTAGTCGCGAAGATGATGAGCACGCAAGCCGGCGTCAGCAGCAAGCCGTTCAGGAAGATGAAGCCGAGCTTGCGGAGATTGGTCAGCCTGCTCCACTCCGCGACCGGACACATGATATGCCACCAGCTGATCATCGCTGCGCCCAGCATGACGAAGTAGTAAAATCCATGAATAACGTAATGCGTCATGATCCAATCATGATTGGCCGGCATATGGTACACCGAGAACAGCAGGTTAAACGCGAACAGGCCCAGCAGCGGATTCATGAGAAAACGAAACGGTCTCCAAAACGGCCGGGAGAAGATGGATCTCCACAGCCAGGCCGGCACGCCGTAGATCAGCATCCCCGGCACGATAAAATAAGAAATCGCCATCGCCGTCATGTGAAAAGTAAACATGAGGTGGCCCATCAGGCTGAGAGGGCCGCCTTGCGCCAGATACAGCAGGACGATGCCCGCGATAAATGCCGCTTGCCGCTTTTTGGAGACGGGCTCGCTGGCGCTGAATCGTTCACGCCACGGTCCCGTGACGAGGGAATATAAGAGGATGATCAAGAGCGAGACGACCATCATGACCGGACTCCACAGGTCGGCGAACGAAAAGTATTCCAATCCCATTCCCACCGTAGTTCCTCCTTTCAATCGCTTCAAGCTTCATGCTGTCGGACTTACGATCCGTTATTGGCGCTGTAAGCCAAGTTGTACCGAACATTGCGGACATACGATCCGTTATTCTCGAAAAGCTGCAGCTTTAATCCCCTTAAATCCGGGAATAGCGGATCCTGTGTCCGCAACACGTTGAAAATGCCGTGCGAACCCGAAATAGCGGATTGTCCGTCCGCTTAGGACGCATACAGCCGATTATACACCATCCAACCCGCGCATGGCCTTAACCGTTAAAAAGAGAGGCGGCTTGTAGGCCTGCCTCTCTTCGATTCTGATTATTTTACCACCAAACCCAGTACAGCGCCATGATCACCATCGTGATGACGACGACGATGCCGAAGATGATGCCCATCGTCGCGAACAGGTGACCGCGATCCTTCAAGTGCATCCAGAACGCGAGCTGTACGAATACCTGCAACAGCGCCATGGATACGAGAATGATGTACGTGAACGTCGTGTTGATCTCGCCGGCGGACACCGCGGCGAAAGCGATGATCGTGAGCACGAGGGACAGGACAAAAGCGACGACGTGCTTCTGCGGTCCTTCGTGCCGGTGACGTCTCTTGGGTTCCGAAGCGGCTGCCGAATGGTCGTTGGCCATGAGGTTAACCCACCTTTCCCATCAGGTATACAACGGTGAAGATGAATACCCAGACGACGTCGATAAAGTGCCAGTAGATGGCGGACACGTAAATCTTCGGAGCGGTGACGACGGTAAGGCCCTTCTTGAAGATCTGGGTGATGAGCAGCCCGATCCACAGAACGCCGAACGCGACGTGCGCGCCGTGGAAGCCGACCAGCGTGTAGAACGAGGAGCTGAATGCGCTCGTCGTCAGCTTGTGGCCTTCGGATACGTACGTGTTGAACTCGTAAATCTCGAGCCCAAGGAAGCTCAGGCCGAGCAGGATCGTGATAATCAGCCAAACGATCATCGCCTTGACCTTGTGCTGGTGAAGCGCCTGAACCGCGAAGACGCTCGCGAGACTCGATACCAACAGGATCATCGTAGCTGCGAATACCATCGGAAGCTCGAACAGATGGTCTGCCGTCGGACCGTCGAGGGTCTGATGGCGAAGCGCGATGAAGGCGGCGAAGAGGGTTCCGAACAGAACCGTCTCCGCGCCAAGGAACAACCAGAAGCCGAGAATTTTATTACGGCCTTCTAACGTCGCCTTTTCGGGCTCATGAGGAAGGTGTCCGTCTAAGTGATGGTCGTGTGCGCTCATGCGTGCACCCCTTTCTCCTGCTCCTCAGGCTCGATGTGGAAGCCGTGATCGTCGAACACGGAGCGGCAGAACATGCTGCCAAAGGTGACGACGAGCCCTGCAATGGCAACGACCAGATGGTCGTACATGAAGCCCAGCGCCGCTACGAACAATCCGATGCTCATGATGAGCGGAAGGATCGAAGGCGAAGGCATGTGGATCGGTCCGACCGGCTCGGCCGGCGGCATTTCGTTATTGCCCTTTTGCTTTTCGTTCCACCAGGCGTCATAAGAGCGCACGAGCGGAAGCTGCTTGAAGTTGTACTCCGGCGGCGGCGACGGAATCGACCACTCGAGCGAGCGGCCGTCTTCCCACGGATCGTCCGCGACAGGCGACTTGTTCGCTGCGCTGACGATAACGTTGATGACGAAGATAATCGTGCCGATGCCCATCAGGAAAGCGCCGACGGTGCTGACCGCATTCATCGTATCGAAGTCCTGGCCCGGCAGATACGTCCATACGCGACGCGGCATGCCGATCAAGCCCAGGAAGTGCTGGATAAAGAACGTCAGGTGGAAGCCGATGAAGAACGTCCAGAAGGTCGCCTTGCCCAGCTTCTCGTTCAGCACGCGGCCGAACATCTTCGGCCACCAGTAATGCAGGCCGGAGAAGATGCCGAAGATCAATCCGCCTACGATAACGTAGTGGAAGTGAGCGACGACGAAGTACGTATCGTGATACTGGAAGTCCGCCGGCGCGACGGCCAGCATGACGCCGGTGACGCCGCCCATGACGAACGTCGGGATGAATCCGATCGCGAACAAGCTCGCGGAGGTGAACGAGATCGATCCGCCCCACAGCGTGAACAGCCAGTTAAAGATCTTGACCCCTGTCGGCACCGCGATCAGCATCGTCGCGATGGAGAACAGGCCGTTCGCTACCGGACCGAGGCCCGTCGTGAACATATGGTGCGCCCAGACCATGAAGCCGAGGAACGCGATCAGGACGGTCGCGAATACCATCGAGCTGTAGCCGAACAGGCGCTTGCGCGAGAACGTGCTGATGACTTCGGAGATGACGCCGAAGGCCGGCAGGATCAGGATGTACACCTCGGGGTGACCGAACACCCAGAAGATGTGTTCCCACAGCACGGCGTTACCGCCGTTGCCCGTCTCGAAGAAATTGGCCTGGAACAGGCGGTCGAACGTCAGGGCGACGAGGCCGACCGTCAGTACCGGGAAGGCGAATACGATCAGGGCGGAAGTAATGAAGATCGCCCACGTGAACATCGGCATGCGCATGAAGGACATGCCCGGCGCGCGCATGTTGATGATCGTCGCCATAAAGTTGATGCCGCCGATCAGTGTGCCGATACCGGCAATCTGAAGGCCCATCAGGTAGTAATCGACGCCGTGGCCGCCCGCATACGTAGGACCGGCCAGCGGCACGTACGACGTCCAGCCCGCATCCGGGATGTCGCCGGCGAACCAGCTGATGTTAAGCAGAACGCCGCCGGCGAAGAAGGTCCAGAAGCCGAGCGAGTTCAGGAACGGGAACGCGACGTCGCGCGCCCCGATCTGCAGCGGGATGACCGCGTTCATAAGCGCGAACAGCATCGGCATCGCCGCAAGGAAGATCATCGTCGTGCCGTGCATCGTAATCAGTTGGTTAAACGTGTCCGCCCCGACGAAATCGTTCATGGGCTTAATCAATTGAATCCGGATCAGGATCGCCTCAAGGCCGCCGACCAGGAAGAACAATCCGCCGGCGATTAAGTACAGAATCCCTATTTTCTTGTGGTCGACGGTCGTCAGCCAGTCCATTAAGCCCCGATAACGCTTGACCGTGTGCGCGTGTGCAGCCAAAGCCGCGTCCTCCTTCATTCCCCGCAGAAGCTAGAGTATTAGTATTCGAGCTTTTGGCCGGCCAGATACTTCGCGATGCCGTCAAGCTCTTGTTCGGTAAGGCCGGTCGCCGTCGTACCCTTGCCAGGTCCGTAGGTAACGCCCGTGCTGACGTCAGGCATTTGGTTGCCCGGCTTGATCGTCTGCGCATGGGAAATCCAATCCTTCAGGTTCTCCTCCACCGACTTCTCGTCGTTGTAAAGGATGCCCCCGACGGTAAGCCTGCTGCCGACGCCTGTCAGGTTCGGAGCGGAGCTGCCTGCGTTCGTCTCGCCGATCGCGTGGCAGGTCAGGCACTTGCTCTCGAACGCGGCCTTGACGTTCTCGTCGGCCGGCATCGAGACCGGTGTCTTCATCGCCGCTACCCAGCGGTCGAACGAAGCCTGGTTAACGGCCTTCGCCTTGAAGTCCATCAGGGCATGGGAAGGGCCGCAAAGCTCTGCGCACTTGCCTCTGAATACGCCTTCGTTGGGGAATTCGAGGTACAGCTTGTTGGTGGTGCCGAGTCCCGCGTTGGTATCGATCTTGCCGCCGATGGAAGGAATCCAGAAAGCGTGCGTCACGTCGCCGGACGCCAGCTTGAACTGAATCTTGCGGCCGGTCGGCACGATCAGCTCCTGCGCGGTCTTAATGCCGTATTCCGGATACTCGAACTCCCACCAGTACTGGTGAGAAGTGACGGTAACTTGCACCGCCTCGGGATCCTTGGAATAGTCCTTGGACAAACCGAAAACCGTGTTGATCGTCGGTACGCCCAAAATGAGCAGCAAAATAATCGGAATGACCGTCCAGATAATCTCCAGCGTGTGATTCCCTTCGACTTGCTTCGGGATCGTGTTGTCGCCTTTGCGCCGGCGGAAGCGAATCAGTACGTAGATACAGATCGCAAACACGACGACAACGACTAGCGCCATGATCGAGATCGAGAGCGTCATCAGGTCAAATTGTTTTTGCGCGACGGGGCCCTTCGGGCTCAGCGTCGATAGATCGTCCCTACCGCACGCCGACAGCAATAGCGCCATGCCGGCCATTAGCGGAAGCAACCGCTTTAATACGCGCCACCGATTCATCATCCATTCATCCCCACTTTGACATAATCATGGATCGCCCTCTTCTCTGACTGTGGCGGCGGCAATCCATGTGTTGCGCGATGTCGAACTTTGGTCTCGCACATACCTAAACCCTCTAATAAATATAAAGATTGGTACGACAGTTTGTCAATGTTCACACAACAGTTCACAAATTGTTCTCAAAACTGTCAAAATCGTTGCGCCGCAAGGGTTTCAAGGCCCGTTTTTACGTTTATCGGTCCCTCCCGCGCCTCTGTGCAAAGGCTTTCTTCGACCGTACGGCCCCGATTGGCCCGATCGCCCTCGCCGCGGCCCTTTCCATCAGCTTTTACCAATGACGGCTTGTTTTATGTACGGAGTTTCGGCATACTTTTGCGGCCTCGGCGAACACTAGTCGCATCGCATCCAGATCCCGAGGAGGAGCAGGTTATGAACAAGCGCCGTTGCGCGAACGTATGTCTGCTCGCAGCCGCGCTCACAGGCGCATTGAGCGGTTGCAACTATAAAGCCCATCATCAGCAAAGCGCCAACGATTACGGCAGCAGAACGGCGAACGATCCGAAAATGTCCGGCGTACGCGCCTACAGCCATGTCGTCACCGATCCGCGCGCGCACGACAATCGCTATTTCGAATATAGCTCCGCGCTGTCGTACCGGCTCTCCAACGTGCCTGGCGTCAGCTCGGCGATCGTCATGCTGACCGACAAAAACGCGTACGTCGGCATCACGACGGACCAGACCGCTACCGGCATACGGTCGCACGGCGGCTTGCGCACCCGCGAGCAGGATAACACAGGCACGACGGAAGGCGTCTATAACGTGGACACGGGCAGCAACTCTTGGGACTTGACGAAAATTGTCACGCCGTACAACTCCTCCTTTTCGCATAAGGATATCTCGGATCTGTCGACCGAATTCCGCCAGACGTTGTCTAACGAGGTCCGCAAGCTGGCGCCCAACGTGAACGGCGTTCACATCTCGGCCAACATGGAGTACATGAACCAACTGCTCGGCTACGCCAAAGCATCGTGGGACGGCCAGCCGCTCGCTCCGCTCACGCCGGGATTCAACCGGCTTGCCAAGTATGTTTTCGCCGCAGGCAACGACGTGCCTACGCCGATTCCCGAACCGACTGCCCGAGGCAGAACCGGCCAAGCGCCAAACGCACGGCCATAGCCATAGCCATAGCCATAGCCATAACAATAGCCAGAGCCATAACCAAAGCCTTAGCCATTCCCAGAGCTCTAGCCAGAGCTATAGCTACCAGAGCCAGCCAAAGCCAAACCAAAAAGGGGGCTATCTCCAGGTCGAGTTCCGACCTGGAGACTGCCCCCTTCTTATGCCGTCGTACCGGACGACTCGCTATCGATAAGCTCATACGTTGGCGTGGTTACGAGTCAAAAACCTGCATGTGTACATGTATTTTTTGCCGACCAGCTGCACGTAATAAAATACCTGCAAATGTGCAGGTAAATTTAATGCACAAGCCAAAATTTCGACCAATGAAGGTAAATACCTGTGTATTTGCATCTTCTAAGCGCAAAAGGGTTAACATCGGCAAAAAAGATGTATATTTGCAGGTATTACAGTCGGCCCTTTATTTATTGTAGCTTCAATCGGTTCCCTCTCCGTCTCCCGCACCCGCCCAGGCATCCAGCTTCCCTGCAAGATTCGAATAGACGGGAGAATCCGCTAAGTCTTCATCGCCAAGCATATCCGCCAACGTACGCTTAAACTCGTCTGCGTATTGCTGCTTGCTGCCGCCCTGGGTTTCGTCGTAGCCTTCGGTTAACAGCTGCACAAGTGCCTGAATCCCGTCGCCGGACACGCTGGCGTCGTCTTCCCCGGACGCCCCGTCGGCCATCCAGGAAGGCCATATATCGGCTGTCTGTCCATTCTGCGGCGGCAGCGGCGGAGGTGGCCTGTCTCCTGCTTCGTCTTCGTCTGCGCATTCCTCCGGCTTATTGCCCGGCTTCGGTCCCATCGCATCGCGCACCTGCGCGAACATCGCTTCGATCTCTTCGTCCGAGGCGCCGTCGACGTCGAATTCGCTCAATTGGGACTCGACGGCGGCCAGTCTCGCCAGCGCTCCGTTTTCTCCCGTGTCGCTCTCGCCCGCCTTCCCCGCCAGCCGCTCTTGCAGACCTGCGAGCAAGTCGCGCTTGTCCTCGGTAGAAAGCTCGCG
Source organism: Cohnella sp. GCM10012308 (assembly GCF_042649185.1). NCBI lineage: Bacteria > Bacillati > Bacillota > Bacilli > Caryophanales > Paenibacillaceae > Cohnella > Cohnella sp. GCM10012308. Next base: position 136,194 of record NZ_JBHRYU010000008.1, on the reverse strand, counting down.
GCCGTACCCCGCACCGGATGCCCTCCCTACGCTCCCGCTCCATTCCGCGGCGTCCGCCAACTTTCCATTCTCCTGCGCGTCCGTCTCGATCCGCATCCGGACGGCTGACGTCTGCGCCGAATGGATGTACCCGCTTTTGTTAAATGCCGAATTCCTCGTTCCCGTCACGCTCATCGTCATCGCTCCGTTCTATGTACATCCCGCTCTACCTATTTGTAACAGGCGGTTATGAATAGACCGTGAATGGATCATGAACGAATCCTGAATGCGGGCTGAAAGTTCGAATAGCCGATAAAATAAAAAAACAAGGCCCCGAGTCGTAGAGGCCTTGCGAAAAATCGGTGGTCAGGAAGCGGATGAATTGATTCTCATCAGCTCGCGTTCAACGATAACGGTTAGTTCATCTTCATAGCCGCCGGTGATTCTGTATTTCCGGATATAGTCCTTGACGAACTTGCGCGGATCCTTGGGGCGAAAAATTCTCGTTAGCTCCTGCAGACTCTCCTGAACTTCGTTATGACCGCGCTTTGCCATGCCATAATCCCTCCCGGCGGAAACTTCCCGCAAGATTCGTACAGAGTTGACGCCCGGCTGCCTATATAAGATTTTACTTCCCGTTCGCCTCATTATACCAGTTCGAGTAGAGGTTTAACAGAAAAACCGTCTTCAGACGTCTACCTCGAACCATTGCTCTCCGCCCGGCAGGCTGAATCGTTCGCCCGGTCTGAGCTCCCGCCGATCTCCCGCCGCCAGCCGCGTACCGTCCGGCAGGTATGTACCGTTGGATGAACCGTGATCGACCAGCGAAAAAATCCTGCGGGACGAATCGTAGCTGACGGTGCAGTGCTTGCGGCTGATCTCGACGTGTCCGTCCGGATAGACGAGCTCGCATTGGTGGCCGTCCCTGCCGATCGCCAAAGGCCTGTCCGCCAGGCTGTAGCTCGCGCCCGCGAATTCGCCGGCAACGCCCACGAGCCGAGGCTCCCCGGCGGCTGCAGCGGCAGCCCTGCGCCGTTCCATCCTGTCGCGCGCGTCTCCGAGGCTCCGCAGCGGGATCGTGTAGCCGAGGGCATCGTCGCCTTCGCGATCGTCGGCGACTGCGCCATTCCCGGCTTGGTCCGAAGCAAACAAGTCCGAATCCGTAGGCTTGGACTCGTCCTCCTTTGTACTCTTACCCCGCGAAGTCATCTGCAGAAACGCCAGCACCGCGATAACGGATACGGCGATGCCAATTGCCATAGCCGCCAAGAGCGGAAGCATGCCCTGCGATTCTAAGCGCGTGGAGGCTTGGGCGGCGGCCGGCGCCGCCTCCGCCTTTAGGACCGGCCATGCCGCGGCTGCGAATGCCAGCACGGCGGCCGCCAGGGCGCGGAGGCCGGACCTTCTTTTCATGGCGGCTCCTCCTACTCATGTAAACGCTTACTAATTCGTATGCGTCGGTTCATTATTTAATACCGCTTATGATCTTGATTATAGCCTGATTCGGTCGTCCGTTCAATCTTAGCCCTGCTGCCCGCGGACGTTCGGCGGCCTGGTCAGAGGCCGCCGATCAGCTCGCGAAGCTCGCTTACGGAAGGTGCGCGAAAGTCAACCTTCAGCCCGTCCGCGTCCGAAGAAACATCCTTGATCTTGACGACTTTCGGCAGCTCGCCGCCCAGCGGAATAACGACGTCCTCGAATCCCTTGTCAGGCAGCTTCACGCCCCGGATCGAAGCCTCTTGGACTTCCGCGTTCAGGTTGGGCGATTCCCACTTGAGCCGATACACGATCGTCAGCCCGACGGGAATCCGATCCTTGATCTTCAAGTTGACGTCAGCCGCCAGCCGGTCGTCCGCAAGCAGGCGGAACCGGGCGCCCGTGATCAGCATGTCAGGGCTGTACATCGGGTTGCTCGAGATGGATTCCTTGGCCAGATTGTTGACGTCGGCTTCGGACAGCACGAGCTCCGTCGACATCCGCTTGAACATCTCCACTGCCTTGCTCTCGAGATCGACGGGCTCATAAGCGAGATCCAGGCGCTCGGTAGGCTTGATCAATTGATATAAAATGACGCTTCCCACAGCGATAAGCACGATGAGGGTCAGCAGAGCTAACAGCAGCTTTTTCAACGGAAGTCCTCCTCTGGGCGGAACTTAACGCGGGCGAATGCGCACACACCGCGCGCGCATTGACTTGCATCCCTACTTAAGAGTATAACATTAAGTAATTCAAACGTCGGACAGGGTTCTATCGCCGCGCGGATCTGACGCCCTGCCCGCGCCTCAGCCAGCCGTCCCTTCGGGGGCGGCTCTTTATTTATGATCAGGAAGGAAGATGATGACCTTGTCAGACTCATTACCCCGAAGCGCACCTGTTTCTATCCGAATGGAGGATATTCTGTTCGCGGCCCATACGCTTCGCGGCGTCGTCTCCCCGACCCCGCTCCAGTTCAATCAGCGGCTGTCGGCCAGGCACGGCTGCCGGATCCACCTGAAGCGCGAGGACCAGCAGGTCGTGCGCTCCTTTAAGATTCGAGGCGCCTACAACCTGATCTCGGGTCTGTCGGCAGCGGAACGCGAACGCGGCGTCATCTGCGCGAGCGCGGGCAACCACGCGCAGGGCGTCGCCTATTCGTGCGCGGCGCTAGACATTCCGGGCATCATCTACATGCCCGCGACGACGCCTCGGCAGAAGATCGGACAGGTCGAGCTGTTCGGCGGGGACAAGGTCGAGGTCAGGCTCATCGGCGACACGTTCGACGACGCATATGCCGAAGCCCAGCGGGCGGTGCGCGAGACGGGGATGACCTTCGTGCACCCTTTCGACGACACCCGCATCATCGCAGGCAACGGAACGGTGGGTAAAGAGATCATGGAGGCGTGCAAGGAGCCGGTCGACGTGCTGCTCGTGACGGTCGGAGGCGGGGGGCTCGCCGCGGGCGTCGCGTCCTACGTCAAAGCCGTCAGCCCGAATACGCGCATCATCGGCGTCGAGCCCGAAGGCGCGCCGTCCATGATGGTCGCCATGGAACGCGGCGAGGTCGTGCCGCTGGAGGAGATCGACAAGTTCGTGGACGGCGCGGCCGTCAAGCGGGTCGGCGATCTCACGTACGCGCTGTGCCGCGACCTGCTCGACGAAGTGATCGTCGTGCCGGAAGGCCGGGTATGCACGACGATACTCGAGCTTTACAACGAGCATGCGATCGTGGCCGAGCCCGCGGGCGCGCTCACCGTAGCGGCCCTCCCCATGCTGGCGGATCGGCTGGCCGGACTGAGCGTCGTCTGCGTCGTAAGCGGCGGCAACAACGACGTCGACAGGATGCAGGAAATCAAGGAACGCTCGATGATTTACGAAGGCCTCAAGCATTATTTCATGGTCAACTTTCCGCAGCGCTCAGGCGCGCTCAGGGAGTTCCTGGACGACGTGCTCGGGCCGGACGACGACATCGTTCAATTCGAATACACGAAAAAGCATAATAAAGAAAACGGCCCGGCTCTCGTAGGCATCGAGCTCAAAAGCCCGGAAGACTACGGCCCTCTGGTCGAGCGCATGAACCATAAAGGGTTCCGGTACGTGGAGCTGAACAAAGATCCGTTGCTGTTCAACCTGCTGATCTGACCGGACTGCGCCGCGACTTTGATCGCATGCAAATTATGGCTATAATGGTGAGGTCATGCATCCCGCCCGCCGCTTGTGCGCCAGAGGGCTTCAAAGGAGAATTCCGTTGAAGACGGCTTCGATCAAATCGCTTTTTACGAAAGAAATATCGCTGCTGGCCATCATCCTGTACCTGGTGGAATTCGTGCGGGGGGCGGCGCTCATCGGCTTTTTGCCTATCTACGGCAAGGAGACGCTCGGCCTCGACTTGGACGTGATCGGCGCGGCCATTACGGCGCACTACCTGATCGATACGGCGCTTAAGCTGGGGATGGGGTACCTCGTCCACAGATTTCCCGTCAAAAAGATCATTAATATCGGCTTGCTCGCCTCGCTGGCCGGGATGGCGCTGATCGGCTGGGCGGACGTGCCCTGGATCTTCATCTCGGCCGCAGGACTTTACGGACTCGGCATCTCGCCGATCTGGATTTATTGCCTGACCAAGGTCAAGGAGGAAAGCCGCGGCGCCCAGATGGGTTTCCTGTACATGATCTGGCTCGTCGGCCTCGGCTCCGGCCCGGTCGTCCTTAATCTGGTACTCGTCCACAGCGAGATGGCGAGCTATTGGATCATGGTGCTCGTGTCCGCCGGCGCATGGCTGCTCTCTCTGATGATTCCGAGGGAAGCGCATGCCGAAGTGGCCGCCGTACCTTTTCGCAAACAATTGGCCGTGCTGGGCACGCACTTGAAGGACATGCGCCTGCTGCTGCCCGGCATGATCCTGCAGACGCTGGCGGCCGGCATGTTGCAACCGATCCTGCCCAGCTTCGTAAAAGATCATCTCGGGATGGCTTCCTGGCAGTATACGCTCCTCCTGTTGGCCGGCGGCGGATTCACCGCGCTCGGGTTGATCCCGATGGGCAGGCTGTCGGACCGGCTAGGTAAAAAGTGGTTTTTGGTCATCGGCTTCCTGATGTTCGGCATCGCGCTCTATGGCCTGACGCTCAGTCCCGTGACCCTACTCGCCTTTATCTGGGCCGTCACGCTCGGGTTGTCCTATGCGGCCGTGCTGCCCGCCTGGAACGCGCTGCTCGCGGCTTACGTACCTCCCGAGCAGAAAGGCCTCGGCTGGGGCGTGCTCTCCGCGGTCGAAGGCGTCGGCGGGCTGCTCGGCCCGATCATCGGCGGCTTCGCGGCCACGGGCTTCGGCGAACCGTCCGTCGTACTGAGCACGGCGGTCATTTTCGCCGTCATCGGGGTTATCTACCTGCTGTTCCCATTCCGCCTGTTCCGCGGGGAGAAGCCCGCACAGCGCATGTGAGGTAATCTATGCTTCAGCTATTGTCCGTCTCGATCGCCGCATTCGCCGCCACGCGCTGGCAGGAGTGGATGAATTATCTTAAAGGCATGAGCCTGGACGATATCCAGGCGCTGCTCGACCGCTACTCGGCTCTCGGGCCGCTGCCGGGAATCTTGCTGCCCCTGGCCGAGTCGCTGCTGCCTTTTTTACCGCTCATCGTCATCGTAGTGGGCAATGCCTTGTCCTACGGACTATGGCTTGGCTTCCTTTATTCCTGGATCGGCGCGAGCTGCGGCGCGATCATCGTGTTCCTGCTCGCCCGGCGCTTCGGTTCGCGCTACGGGGAACGCATTCGCAAGCGGCTGCCCCGCATGGAGCGCCTTTTCTCGTGGGTGGAGCGCAAAGGGTTTACGCCGATCTTCATACTGTCCTGCCTGCCCTTCTCGCCGTCCGCCGTCGTAAATATCGCATCGGGCATCTCCAAGATTCCGACGCATACGTTCGTCATCGCCATCATTATGGGCAAGGCCGTGATGATCTTCACGCTCTGCTTCCTCGGTCACGATCTGAACGCGCTCGTCCACCAGCCCTGGCGGCTGCTCGTCGCTGCCGCGATCCTGGCTGCACTGTGGTTCGTCGGCAAACGGCTTGAAGGCCGGTATGTGGGCTGATTATAGAGCCCATCCGCCGCCGATGCAAGAGCGAGCCCCGCTGGCATAATGCCGCCGCGCGCGTGGCAACCTATCCGGGAGTCGACGATATCACCGGAAGGAGGGATCGCCATGTCCGGCGAACAACCGTCAGGCGCTCAGATCGAGGCCAGAAAAGCGCAGTCCAAAGCCGACAGAACGGGCTCCGGCAAGAACGCGGCCAGCCGCCTCCAATCCGAATCCGACCACTCCGCCATGCGCAAGCACGGCAAGTAATTCTAGCGAGGCGGTGACTTCTGATGAGCGACAACAACGAAATGCTGCCGTTATCCGGCGAAAAGGTCGAATCCGACGGCATTTACCGCGACGAATGGGGACGCGAGCTGAAGCTCGAACGCGGGAACGAATTCCCGTCCGATCCGGATGTCGGAAGCACGGAATGGGAATGGGTCGAGGCGGTCTACGACAACCACCACGACGGCGAAACCGACCCGCGCCTGGTCCCCAAGGAAAAGGACATCAACAAGCAGGAAAAAATCGAACACCCGCGCAGGCAAGTGGACCGCGGCTCCAAAGGCTAAATATGAAAATCGGCGATCGTTCCCGGAGTCGGGAGGCGATCGCCGATTTTTGATGGGGTGGAACCTTATCGACAACTCTACAGCATCTTGAAGGCGGCGTTAGTGCCTTTTGGCGCTTATCGAACAACTTTCCAGCGCCTCTCAGACCGGCGTTAATGCCTATTTGCACTATACTGGCACCGCGAACAACACGACTGCGTTATTCCACATAATAGCGTCCCCCGCGCAACCTTCGCTCAGAGTTACAAGGTTTTTCCGTGAAAATGTGTCTCACCAGTAACCTCTCGCACTGAGTTACACGGTTTTTCCGTGTAACTACGTCTCCGGGCAACCTCTCGCACTGAGTTACACGGTTTTTCCGAGTAACTGCGTCTCCGAGTAACCTCTCGCGCTGAGTTACGCGGTTTTTCCGTGTAACTGCGTCTCCCGAGTAACCTTTCGCACTGAGTTACGCGGTTTTTCCGTGTAACTGCGTCTCCCGAGTAACCTTTCGCACTGATTACGCGGTTTTCCGTGTAACTGGTGATCCGGGTCATGCTTCTCGCATAGCTACACGTTTTTTCCGCGCAACTAACCACACTCGCCATATTCGTATCTACAGTCCCAGCAGCCGCTCCGGGTCCTCGGGCGCGCCGTCTCGCCGGTCCTGCAAATGCTCGATCAGCTTGTCGAGCCGGCGCAGGCGCTCCTCGTAGGCGTAGATCGCCGACGCCACGACGGCCAGGCGCGTCTTGTCCGCGCGCTCCATATCCGCCGAGCATGCGATGCTCTCGAGCAGCTCGGACGAGTCGGGCGGCGGCGCGGCAGCCGAGGCGCCCGGCTTCAGCAGCCCGTCCCATTTCCACATCAGGTGCTCGTGGTACGCGCACAACGACTCGATATGGCCGTCGATCTCGCGCCGCCACGCCCCGTCCGCAGCCGCGGCAAAATAATGCACCTCCACCGCCTCAATCAGCGTGACGCCTCGCTCCAACGCGCTCAGCATGCCCTGGTACACGACAAGCAGGCGGGCGCGGTCCGCCCGGGACGCCTTGCGCACGACCCGTTCCTCTGCGTACAGGTCATAGGCGTCCTCGAGCTTGCGAAGCTGCCCCTTCAATCCTGAGAGCTCCCGGTTGAACACGTTCTCGCGGAGCTCGTTGGACACGGCGGTCCGCAGCAGCAGCGACAGCTGGGTCTGCGACTTTTTCATCTGGGCGACGAACCGGCCGCGATGGCGCGGCGGGGCGACCGCAATGTTGACGACAAAGGCCGTGACGATGCCCGTCAACAGCGCCGCCAGCCGGTCCATGACCAGCGGCCAACCGAGGCCGTGCGCCTCCATCAGCACGACGACGGTCACGACGGTGAGCCCGATCGTCTCTTCCGCCCGGAGACGGATGCAGAGCAGGATCATCAGGACGCTGACGATGCCGATGGACAGCGGGCTGCTGCCGACCAGCCACACCGCGGCGATCGCCGCCGCGGCGCCCAGCACGTTGCTCTGCAGCTGCTGGAGCACCTGCACCCAGCTGCGATAGATCGAGGGCTGGATCATCACGACCGAGGCAATCGCCGCGATGAGCGGCAGCTTCAGGCCCATCAGGCTGCCGATCCATAGCGCGATCGCGACGGCGAGTCCCGTCTTGAATACGCGAGCTCCGATCGTCAAGGCGCGACCTCCTTTGCAGCCTCCAGCGATACGGCGGTCGTGGCAATTTCTTTACCGTTGACGACGAGCGCGAGCGTATGCGTGCCCGGATAATGACGTCTGGTGGACAGGTCCTTGAAGGAGAGCTTCCGCGTCCCTTCGATCGTGCCGCCCCCCGCAACCTCGCGCTCCGCCAGCCTGAACAACTTGCGGTAGCCGCTCCCCTCGGCGCTGCGCGGGTAGGTCACCGCGAGTTCAAGCCTGAGCTTGCGCGATTCCGCTTCAGGCAGCGGCAGTTCCACCGCATAGGACACCATAACGGCGTCTCCGATCGCCGCCGCTTCCGGCGTGACGGACCATGTCCGCGCAACCGCCTCGGGCGCGGGCAGCAAGCCGAACAGACGCATCGCGTCCTCGTCGGCCCGGCCCCGGATCAATCCCCGGCAGGCATGACGCAGCAGGGCGTCCGTCTGCGGGTCGGCTCCGTGCCAGCGAGTCGCCAGCTCCATCACCAGTCCCGGGTGGTCCTTGGAGATGTCGTTCAGGTTGTTGGCGACGCTGCGCCGCACGTACTCGGACGGGTCGGCCTTCAGCGCCTCCAGGATTGGCAGGATCGGAGAAGGATCCCGCTTGAACGCCGGCAGCGCGTCCGCCCACGGCAGCCGCGGACGGCAGCCTTCGCTGGCAAGCCTGCGCACGTGCTCGTCGGGATCTGCGCTCCAGGCCAGCATCTGCGCCATCATGCGCGCCGGATCTTGCTTGATGAACGGGCGCACGGCGAATTCGGCGGAAGACGAACCCGTGAACAGCGCGAGCGCGCGCACGGACCTGTCCCAGTGGGATAGCCCGTACACTTCTACGAAGTCGGGGAAAAACAAATAAGGAAAGCCGCGGCACTCGCCGGCTATCCCCTCTAAAATATCGAGCGCGCGCTCGTAGTCCTCCGGCAGCGCGGCGCCCAGCGACAGGGAGATCCGGCGCATGCGTCCCTTTAGGGCGAGCGCCTCCCACCCTTCCGCAAGCACGAGGCTCACGAAGCGATCCGTATCGAACAGCTGCCACGCACGGGCGACCCGATCGCCGAATTCTCTCAAAAAAACGTCGTCGTACATATTTTTAAGCGGCTCCGCCACGCTAAAACTCCTCCTATATCCGGCGTATCAATCCTGCATGTCCCGCCGAATCGAAGTTTTATTATACCATGCGGACAGCCGGCCGGTCAGCACGGACAGGAACGCCGATACGAACGCCGCCATCGCGGCCGTCTCCAGGCATTCCTCGATCGTCTGCAGCAGCCGCTCGCTGTCTTTGCCCAGGCTGCGGATGTCGATCGTGTCCATCGAGACTGCACAGAAGGCAACGACCAATCCTGCAGCGAAAAACACGCGCGCCGCAATGCCTCTGCCGAGCAAGCGCCAAAGCGCCCAAACCGCCGCCAGCCCGCATACCGCGTACAACGGGATGAGCCAGTCTCCCGCTTCCATCCACGGGAGCAGCCGGATGCCCGTCTGCTTCAGGTAGCGGTCCCGCAGCCGCTCGTGCAGCGCAAACCGCTCATCCAGCGCCAGCCAGGCGAAGGCCGCCGCCGTGATCGTCCAGCCCCATGCGGCATGCCTCGCGATCCAGCCGGATAGCCCGCGTCCCCGCGCCGCCGATCGCGCGTCGGCAAGCCGCCCCGCGCGTCCTTTCCGCCTGCTCCAAGGTGCGCCCGGCGCCTTTCCGGCTCCGTCTGCTCCCTGCGCCGTTTTTTCCGCTTCGTATGCTCCTTGTGCAGTTCTCTCCGTCCCATGTGCTCCCTGCGCCACTCTCTCCGCCTCGTATGTTCCCGGATCCGTCCCCACCGCTTTTCCGTTGAAACCACGGGACGGCACCGAGCTCCCTTTTTCAAGCGACGCAACGACTGCATTAAGCGCCGCAACCGCCGCGGCCAGCACGAGCAGCACGCTCTCCAGCCATGCCTGCGGCGTTGTCTCCGCGGCGACGTAAACCCAATATCGCGGCCAGCCCGCGGCGAGCATGCCGATCGTGAACAGCAGAACGACCAGCCATAGCGCCGCCAACAGCCGCTTTCCCGCGGACGGCAATCGCGCAGCTCCAGCCAGGACGACCGAATCACCCGAATTGCCCGCCCCTTTCTCATACTTGCGCATGCGCCGGCCTCCTTCTCAGGTTGATTTCCCGCAGTATCCTGCGCCTGCCCTACACCAGATTCAGCGGCTCCCCGGTCGCGAGTCCGCAAATATTGTCTACCCAAGTCTCGTAACCCCGCTCCAGCACCTCGACGGAATACCAAGCCGTATGCCCGGTCTGCAGCAGCCGGCCCTCTGCGATCTGCCTGGCCGCGCGTTCGTCCTTGTCCGCGATCGGGAACAGATCGTCTACCGCGTAGCCGCGCAGGCGACCTTCCTCGATGGCGTGCACGACTGCATAAGGATCGACCAGCGCGCAGCGCGATACGTTGATCAGCGTCGCGCCGTTCTTGATCCGCGCGAGCTCCGCTTCGCCGAAGGCGGCAGGTCCATGCCATTGCGCAGGCATATGTAAACTTACGATGTCGCTCGACGCAAGCAGCTCGTCGAGCCCGACCATGCGGACGCCCGCCGCGCTTTTTCCGCGGGGATCGCATGCCAGCACGCGCATCCCGAAGGCGGCGGCCAGCTCCGCCACGCGCGAGCCGATCCGGCCGAGCCCGACGATGCCCAGCGTCTTGCCGCGAAGCTCGAAGCCAAGCACGCTCGTGCCGGGCGGCACGCGGCCGCGCACGCGATCCTGGCTCAGATGGATGCGCCTGGACATCGTCAGCATCAGGCCGAGCGCGTGCTCGGCTACCGAATCAGCCGAATATTCGGGCAGATGACTGAGCGCGATGCCGCGTTCGCGAAGCCAGGCGGTATCGATATAATCCACGCCTGTCGCAAAAACGGCGATGCCTCGGAGCCTCGGCAGACGGGACAGCCAGGAACCGTCGATCGACGGGACGGACCTGGGCGTTAGCCCGCATACGTCCGCATCCTTCAGCAGGTCTACGAGTTCGTCGGGCGGGATCGGCTTTTCCTCGGACAGGAACCGGACATCCGCGGTCCGCTCCATCCGCGCGGCCTGGGTTTCCGTAAAAGTGCTTCTTCCTCTAGCCGTTATAACGACGGCCTTCGAACGGTCGGACATGATCTCTGCCTCCTTTAAGCTCAATTAGATCTCCTTAGTTTTAACCCAGAACATTCCTCCTCGAACGCTTCGCATGCGCAGGCTTCAGCCGGTCTTGACGGGCGCGTTGTCCGGATACCGGAACGGCAGCAAGATCTCGAACGTCGTGCCGCTTCCCAGTTGGCTGTATACTTGAATCTTGCCTTGGTGGTTGTCCACGATCTTATAGCTGACCATCAGGCCGAGCCCGGTGCCTTTATCCTTGGTCGTGTAGAACGGCTGCCCCATCTTGGCGAGCTGGCTGTCCTCGATGCCCGGCCCCTCGTCCATAATGCGGATGCGCACCGAATTGTCGAAGCGCTTCATATGGACGCGGATCGCGCCGCCGTCGGTCATCGCTTCGATCGCGTTTTTGATGACGTTGATGAAAACCTGCTTGATCTGGCTCTCGACGCCGTAGATCCAGAGCGGGTCCGGACCGAAGTCGCTCTCGATCTGGATGCTGTGCAGGATCGCCTGCGTCTCAAGCAATGTGACGGTCTCGCGCATAACGTGCCGGATATCGTGGTAGGACAACTCGTACACCTGAGGCTTGGAGAGCATGAGCATCTCGCTGACGATATTTTCGATGCGGGTGAGCTCCGACTTCATGATGTCGAAATACGTGCCGTTGTTTTTTCTCCCCGACGATAACAGTTGGAGAAAGCCTTTGAGCGAGGTCAGCGGATTGCGGATCTCATGGGCGATGCCGGCGGCCAGCTGGCCCGCTACGTACAGCTTCTCGGAGTTAATCAGCAGCTCCTCGTTCTTTTTGCGCTCGGAAATGTCCCGAATGATGATCTGCAGGGCGGGCTCGTTCTCGATCGAGGTCATCAGCTCCACGATCTCCGTATTGAGCGTCCGTCCCTTGAGCGTGATCCATTCCTGCTCGAGCGGGCCGCTGTTGCCGGTCATGGCGAGATTTTGCATGCGCTCCCTCACCCTGTCGTGATCCTCCGGCAGCAGATAAACGAAGATGGAGGATCCCAGCAGCTCTTCCGGCTCGGTCGCATCGAACATGCGCAGTCCCGCTTCGTTCACGAACACCCATTTATCCTTTTTGAAAATGGCGATCGTGTCCAGCGAGTTTTCGACGAGCAGCTTGTACCGTTCATCCATATGATTCATGCGCTTGTCGATATACCAGGTGAACAGCGTTGAAGTCAAAATCAGGAGCATGCCGATGCCGATAATGACCGACAAGCGGTAAATGTCCTCCTGAAGCCGGTCCGCGGACGCATATGCGGCGCCGTCCCTGTATTGCAGCAGCAGCGCTTGCTTGGAGATCTGGCTCTCGATGAAAACGGCGATGCCGAGCGTCAGGCTCGCCAGCCACTTGTTGCGCTCTCCGGGCCACTCCGAGAGGCGAAGCGCCGCGTAGATGCCGCTGAACAGCAGGAGAATGCCGAGCACGACGTACACCGTCACCGTACGGATCTCGGATACGTCCTCCCCCAATTCGCCGAAGTAGCTCATGAAGGTGACGCTGAAGGCCAGAATGAAGCTGCCGGCGGCCAACCGATACCGGATCGTGTTCTGGAATGCGAGCATGACAAAAGCCATCGAACTGAAAAAAATCGTGAACAGAAGCGATACGACGGCCGCCCAAGTGAACACGATCGTCTGGTCCCATGCCAGCGTAGTGAGAAATTGCTTGACCCACATCCCGATGCCGAATACAAAAGCCCCGCCCGATAGCCAGAATACGCGGAAATGATTGTCTTTGCGTTGGAGATTGCCTGTGAAGTTGAACATGGTGTAGGATGCGATTATGCTGATAATCAGCGCCAACAGCAGAAGACCGATCTTCCAGGACGTCTCGGAATCGTACATCATGTGATCCCCCGCAGTCGAAGATGTGATGGAGTTGTGAATGCCTAGGTGATACAGTTCGACAAGTTTTAAGAAAATCCTACTTTTTCCAACTTAAAAAAATGGAGGTTTTGCATGAAATGTTAAGAAAAATGGCAGGAGAATTCAAGACATTCGCCATGCGCGGCAATGTCATCGATCTCGCGGTCGGCGTCATCATCGGCGGCGCGTTCGGACAGATCGTCAGCTCGCTCGTCAACGACATCGTCATGCCGCCGATCGGGCGGTTGCTGGGGGGCGTGGATTTTAAGGATTTGTTTTGGCGGATCGGCGATTACAAACAAGATCCCCCGGTAAACGAGCACTCGCTGGAACTGGTCCGCGCCGCCGGGGCACCTGTCATCGCCTACGGACAGTTCATCAACATCTTCATCAACTTCCTCATCATCGCGTTCTGCGTATTCATGCTGGTCAAAGTCATCAACAAGCTGACGGAGGGCCGCAAAAAGGAAGAGCCGCTCGCCGAGCCGACCTCGAAGGAATGCCCTTACTGCCTGTCCGTCGTGCCGATCAAGGCGGTGCGCTGCGCGCATTGCACGTCGGAGCTTGAGGCGACGGCAAGCGCATGAGCGGCGAAAAACCTTTGCGCGCGGACGAGCCTAGGAACGCCACGGAGCAAGTAAGCGGCGGGGAGACGGGACTGGGCGCCGAGAGCGTGCGGGCTGAGGAGAGCGTGCGGGCTGAGGAAAGCGTGCAGGCTGAAGAGAGCGTGCAGGCTGAAGAGAGCTTGCAGGCCGAAGAGCGGTTCGACATCTACGACGAGCTGGACCGCCCGATCGGTACGGCGACCCGCTCGGAAGCGCATGCGCTCGGGCTGTGGCACCATACGTTCCACTGCTGGCTCGCGCGCAGCGGCGAGGACGGCCGGACTCGCGTGCTGTTCCAGCGTCGCAGCCGGGACAAGGATACGAATCCCGACCGCTTCGACATCACGGCGGCCGGGCATCTGTCCGCCGGGGAGACGGTACGCGACGCGGTTCGAGAGCTGGAGGAAGAACTCGGGCTGCGCGTCTCGCTCGAGGATCTGGCGCCGCTCGGTACATTCCGCGAGGAGGACGAAGGCTTCGCGCAAGGCGTAAGGTACATCGACCGCGAGGTCAGCGAGGTGTACGGCTACATCGCGGACCGCGGACCGGAGACGTTCCGGCTGCAGCGGGAGGAATTAGCCGGACTGTACGAGGCGGACGCGGAGGCGCTGCTCGCGCTTATGCGGGGCGAGGCCGAGACGGTCACTGCGGGCGGCGCCGAGTTGGACGCGAACGGCGTGCTGGTGCCTGTGTACGAAGTCGCGGTGAGGCTCTCCGATTTCGTGGCGCGGGATACCGCTTATTACATCCGCGTGATTGAAGCGCTGATGCGACTGTTGTAGCGGGGACACCGGGACGAGGCGGCCGTGTTAGGGGAGCTAGTCTTTATAGTTCGTCGCTCCAGTGGGGACTCCTTCAGGTCATCTGACAGCGTGCTCGTTCAGAAAATTCCAGATGGGACTACTTCCGGCTTTCTTGCAGCAATGCCGGCTCAGATCGTCCCAACCAGGACTACTCCAAGCTATCAGGCGGCAATGCCGCTCAGATCGTCCCAACCAGGACTACTTCAAGCTATCAGGCGGCAATGCCGGCTCAGATCGTCCCAACCAGAACTACTTCTAGACATCCGGTGGCGATGCTGGCTTAGATCGTCCCAGCCAGGACTACTCCAAACCATCGCGCGGTGGTGTCGGCTTAGATAGTCCCAGCTAAGACTACTCCAAACCATCGAGCGGCGGTGCCGACTCAGGTAGTCCCGACCAGGACTACTTCTAGCATTGGGCAGCGGGGCAAGCTCAAATAGTCCCAACCAGGACTATTTGAGTCACGTTGCCCGCCAAAAAGCGCAGCTCCGGAACCGACTGTTCCGGAGCTGCGCTTATTCGTCATGCGAAAGACCTCTTAATCTGCTGCCAGCTCAGCTTGCCTGCGCTCAGCTTGCCTTCCCACCATTTCCCGTCGGGCAAGCTGTAATACAGCACCTCGCTTCTCCCGTCCCCGTCCGTATCCCATACGCGCAGGAAACGGGCATCAGGCTGCTTACCGAGCACGCCGTCCTCGCCGACGAGCTGCCAGTTCAGGCGAAGCGCTCGCTGCGATATGGCCGACGAAGTCGTCCACGACGTTTTCCCGCCATCCAACGCCACTTCTCCCGCAGCTCCGGCGCTATCAGCCGCCCCAATCGCAGCCACACGGCCGAGCCACCAACGTCCGCTCTCCGGCACATACCGGAGCGCTTCCTCCGTCTCTTCCGAGCCGGCCCTGGCGCTCTCTGCCGCTGCGAAGCGCCCTCCCCATTCCAGCATGCCTTGGTTAACGCGGCCCGCTGATTCCCAGTTACGATACCAGCCGTCGATCATGCCGTGGATGTTATAAAACACCGTGTTGCGCGGAGCGACGTCGAAGTCGTTGATATCGGGCTCCCCATACAAATCCGCTGCCGTCTCGTGGATGCAGCCGTGAAGCCCCGAGCCTTCGATGAACAATCCCAGCTCGTCTGCCGTCCGAAACGACTGCGGCTGCATGACGATCCTCGCCTCCGCGGACCGATCGTAGCACGGCGCCCGCCGGATCTCTTCGGGCACGCGCTGCCAGGGCGCGACCAGGGATGAATCGTACCTTTGCCGGCCGTACCAGTCCAGCGCCCTGCGGATGAATCCGCGGTGGAATCGCAGAAATTCCGCGCCGTAGCCCGGACGCAGCTGCGACGGATCGTCCACGTGATGCGAATGGTGCCAATTCATATGCTCTTCCAGCAGATCCTCCGGAAAGTTTGCTATCGTCGACATAACCGTCTCGCCTCCCTCTGCCCGCAGCCGAAACGGCCCAGGGCATTCGCCTTGTTTGCAGTCATTGTATGCAAGGGACTGGGCGCAAGGTGAATAAGGGAGGGCGAGACGAATGATGCCTCACTCGATAATCTCGATTTTCCGCAGGCGATAGATCTGGTAGAGATGCGTCACGATCACCTTCAGCACCGCATAGCCAGGCACCGCAAGGAACATGCCCAGCAGTCCGAACAAACTCCCCACAATGAGCAATACGATGATGATCGTGAGCGGATGGATGTCGAGCTTCTTGCCCATGATCTGCGGCGACAGCAGCCGGTCCTCGATCTGCTGCGCGATGACAATGACGACGATCGTCCAGACGACCTTCCACGGCGAATCGATGAACGCGACGATGATGCTCGGCACCGAGCCGATCAGCACGCCGACGTACGGGATGACGTTGAGGAACGTGAACACGATGGCGAGCAGCAGCGCATACTTAAGTCCGATGATGAGGTAACCGGTCAACATCATGATGCCGAGGCCAATGCTCACCAGTATCTTGCCTTGTATGTAGGCGCTGAGCGCCTTATCCATTTCCAGCATGATCGACTTGGCTTGGTCGTCGTGCCTGTCGGGCACGATCTTCACGATATAATCCGGCACCTTGTAGCCCGTCTTGAGCATGTAGTAGGCGATAAAAGGAACCGTCGAGAGCAGCAGCACGAACTGCGAGATCCAGCCCATGATCTTGTTGAAGGCGTTACCCGTGTTGGAAATGACGCCGTTCACCAGGTCCGGGATGCGGGAAGTGAGGTCGAACTTCGGATCGTTGAGGTACTTGGTCGCCCACTCGTTTTGCTGGAGCTTGTTGACCTGATCCTGCGCCAACTGGACGAGCTGCGGCACGCTGTCGATGAGACTGTCGATCTGATCGCGGATGATCGGGCCGACCAGCATGATGAAAAAAGTGAACAAGGCCGCCAGCGCCAAGTACACGATCGCGATCGCCATCGGCTTGGTGAGACCCCTTTTTTCCAGCAAACCGACGACCGGCCGCAGCAAGTAGTACATAATCGCGGACAGCAGCATCGGCAGCAGCAGCACCTCGAGCACCGTGACAAGCGGGTTAAAAATAAATCTGACCTTGGAAGCCAAATAGACGATCACCAGCACGACAATGATGCCGTAGCCGATTCTGAAGTACTTGCCTTGAGGCATGCAGCCCACCGACCTTCGGAAAGTTATAATAAGATATAACCTTCGTCGGCCGGCGGGAAACTCCTTCTTACTCAGTAGGCATGCCAGCCGCTTTGCGAACCTCGTTGGCCAGGCGGTTGAACTCCGCCTTGTCGGTCTTCGTCGTCGCCGCGAACCAAGCAGCGGACAGGAACTTGATGATCTTCTCCGCGTCCTCGGGCTTCATCGCGATCTCCTCCTCGTCGGGCTCGGGATTTGTGCTCGGATTCGTGTCCCACCAGCCCTCGTCGCCGTAGGACTCGTTCAGATCCAGCGCGATGCCGGATACGGTCGTGTCGATCTTGTATTGGAAAATGTTCGCCTTAGCGCTGCGTTTGCCCCGGCTCCACGCGTACGTCTGCCAGAAATGCGCGCACGCTCTGCGCTTCGCCATCTCCTCGATGACCGCATACGAGCCGTAGACGCCTGTCTCGTAGCCCGTCACCTGCTTGGCCGCCGCCTTCAGGTACGCCTCTATGGCGTCAAAATCCTTGGACTGCGCGTCGTAATCTACGGCGAAGTAAATCACGGTACCCTTCGGCTGCCCGACGGCAAGCGCCTCCGCGTAGGCCGCGGCCCCGTCGTTGCGCCCCGCGTCCGCACCGCTCGCCGCGCGGTTCGCCGTCGTCTCGTACACCGAGACGATCCGCATGCCCGCCGCCGTGATCAGCTTCGCCTCGTCCGCGGTCATCCGCTTCCAGGCGTAAGACGACGGCACCAGGTAACGCGCGGCAAAGGTGTACCCGGCAGCCGCAAGGGTCTTGGCCTGCGCGGCCGTGACGGGCGTCGCTTTGTCGATGCCTTTGGCCATGGGGGTGGCTCCTTTCATTGGAGTGTGAAGCTTCGGTCTATCGGACTATAGTTTATGACGACGTGGAGGACGAAGAAACGGCGGTTGTCCAAGCCGATTTCGGATCGGGTTTTTGCTCCGAACAGGGGGCGTATGCACTTTCTGTAGCTTTGGCCGTTGCATTGTAATCGAGCACTGCCTTCTCGATCGCAGCTCTGACCGTTACCGCGTCAACCTTGAGGTCGAGAGAATGAAGTCTTCCAAGCGCATACTTCAGCGCAGTATCCAGTTTATCGGCTGCGCCGATCCGGCTCGCCTCTGCTTCGGCCAGCGCCATCCCTTCTGCCGCCAGACGGTGCAGAATCTCCCGTTCCTGGACTGTCGTTCGGGCACTGAACCAGGCCGCCGTCTTCATCCGCAGCGATCCGATGACGCCCATAGCCAGCACGACAAACAGGCCCATAAGGGCCTGTACGATTTGATCGATATAGGATTGCATGATGGCAGACCTCCTAGAATAGCTTGATGGCCGCAACGATCAGGCTCCCGGCCGTCAGCATAATACCAATCAGCCAGTGCCGGTCGGCCTTACGCTCGTGCTGCTCCGTTTTGAGACGCTCCGCCGACGCTCTGGACTCCGCCTCGATCCGCGCGACCAACGAAGCCGTCTCCGCTTCCACGCGTGCATTCAGCAGCCTAATTTCGTTATCGTAATGCAACTCTATCTCTTCAAGCCGCTTGCATTTTTCATCCAATCTTAAATGTGCCGACTTGGCCGACTCTAATGCCTCACCTGCCTTGTCGCGGGCGTCGAGCTGCAAGTCCAGCTTCGTCTCGACGCGAGTGAGGCGCTGCAGAATCTCAGACTGAACTTCGGACTCTCTCAGCTCGACCACCTCCAATAATGAAGCCCCCCGTAGTGGAGGGCCGTTTGTTTAGTTTCCTGATAAAAAAGCCCCGACCGGTTAGGCCGAGGATCGTTTTGTTAGATAGTTATATCAGGACGTTTCGTTGCAATTTCGGTCTTAACCAGAGTTGCGTCGTCCGTGCTGAGGTTGTAGCTGTTTACGATATCGAGCAAATTTCGCTCACCGCCGTCGTAACGCGTGATGCAGGCATTCGCGATAATGCGGACCTTATACATAGCCATTAGATGTCCACCTCCTAGTGATCGATATACAAAGCTCCCACTTAGCGAAGCTTCTACAGCGTAAAGAGGTCCGCTAGCGCAAGCTCGAGATCGGCAATCCGCCGCTCTTGGCTTGGAATCACGGCTTTCAGCTGATCGACCTGTCCTTCCAGCGGAACTGGAACGTCAGTGTATTCATAGAAGACCGATTTCTTCACACTGTTATAAAACATTGTGGGCATCTTTCCATTCGCTTCTGGAACAGGAATAAAAACCTCGATTGTACCCGCCTTAAGCTCGTCCGACAGCCCCTCCGGGACATAATAGATCGAGCCGACGATCTGCTTTTCAGGATTGCCAGATAGGCCCGGCAGTACGCGGATAAGTGCCATAATTTAAACTCCTCCAACTTAGAGATTTTCGCTAGTAAAGTTAATCACATTATTCGCACTTCCACCGATTGCAAAGATCCCGGCGTTGCCGTTATACCCCCAGCTGAATTGACCGGATCGGTTTGACCCCTGCATTCCTGGCGTCTTGTAGATGACAGAAATCGCGGACGCCGACGCCGCGCTGTATTTAGCAAAGCCCCAAAAAGTCGTCCCGCCATAAGAGATCCCCGCATAACTTCCGAACACGTTGCCCCCTGCATACTTCGAACCATACCCATATTCATAGTTCAAATAAACTCCCGTTGGATTCTGCCAAAGTACGGTCCCCGTCCCCGTAAGATCATAACAGGCCATGTTCATCATGGCGCGTGTCCCGTTGTCGTTAACGTCACCATACCAAAAATTATATATACTAGTAGACGAGACGCCAGTTAGCGTGGTGGCCCGCGCTTCGGCGGCTCCAAACGCGCATTTATACGTTGGTGCACCATAGAAGTAGTCCGTAAACCAATAAAAAGTTTCATTATTATCTATCAAGAACCCAAGAGAATATCCAGGGGCTGTAACCGTAAAACTCAGCGCCCAATCCGTGACTAGGCTAAGCGATGGTGTCAGCTTCAAAACATGAAACCGATAGCTGCCGCCCCCTCCTTCGGAGACGTTTATGGCTGCGTAGACATACCCGTTTCGATAGCGTATTTGCATGAACCCTAGCGTGGAATTCGGGTATGTGTAGGAACTATAGCCCAGCGCCGAATTGAAGAGATAGATCG
This sequence comes from Cohnella sp. GCM10012308, assembly GCF_042649185.1. NCBI lineage: Bacteria > Bacillati > Bacillota > Bacilli > Caryophanales > Paenibacillaceae > Cohnella > Cohnella sp. GCM10012308. The sequence continues at coordinate 116,282 of NZ_JBHRYU010000008.1, read as the reverse complement.
TACTACCAGACTTACCGTATACGTATTCGCCAGCACCGGAACAGAAGAGAGCTACTGATTGGCCCATATAGACCTGCGCCCGCAGCACCCCGTATTTATCGAACTTATAAACATAGTTATCCGTCGAAATGAATACGTCTCCCCAATCGCTCACTACCGTCGAATTAACTGTATAGGATGAATCGGAATAAACATGATTCCAGAAAGGATTCGGATAACCCGTGCCGGAATAATTTCCGTAAGTCCCAATGACCCCCCACATGTTTTTCCCACTGCGAATATTAGCCGGCAGATAATCGGCAGACCATGCTATCAGTGAACCAAACCCACTAGAGTTTAGTCCCGGCCCATAGACTCCAAGCGTCGGCTCTGCCACGATGTTACCGCTGCCGTCGCCCCTCATTGATTTGACAGTCTGATAAGTCATAGTTAACGAGGGAAGTCCTCGATAATCAGGGATCGTTCCCGTTAGCTTGTTCCCGTTTACATAGGCCGTCTTACCGTTTGCCACATCTCCAGCGGCCGCCGTCCCGTCGCTTGTGAAATTCCCAGCGACCCCGCCAACCGTTTGGCCTGCCTTGACGTTCCCCGCTGACAGGTTCGCAACCGCTGCGACCGTGCCGCCGTTTGTGTAACCTGCCGGGATCGTCAGTACGGAGGCTCCCGGCGTATAGCTGAGCGAGCCGTTATTCGGCATCGCCCCCGAAATGAGTCCGGTGTCCGTGCCAACCGTGTATCCCGTCAGAACTTGCGCGGCTGCCGCTGTGCCATAGTCCCCCCCTTCACCCTGTAATATAAAAGCCGTTCCGTTATAGCGCAGCGTATAAACTCCGTTAAGAACTAACTTACCTGACGTCAGTGCAAGTCCCTTCGATGAGAGTACATCCTTAACGCCCAGGCCGTTAACATTAATCGACGTTGCTCCCGTGTTTGCAACGTTAATCTGTACGGCCAGAGCAAGGCCCGCAGTTAGCGCTGCAGGAGCCGGCGAGATCGTAACCGCATAGACGTTCGCCGATCCAGTCGCCACAGCAAATGGGATATGCGAATTGTTAGCGGCGTGAGCAGTGTTGGCAGCGGTCGCGAATGCGGTTGTCGCAATCTGCGTTGTGTTAGTCCCAGCCGCGGCAGTCGGCGCAGCAGGAGTACCAGTAAACGTCGGAGAAGCGAGCGAAGCTTTCTCCGTGTTAAGCGCGGCAAGCGACTTCACCGGCGCTGTTCGCCAGTTCGCACCGCCTGTAATTGCTGTAATCATATTGGCAAGCCAACCAAGCAAGATTGTCAATGATCCAGTATCACCGGTCGGCGCGGTCGCGTCGCTAATAGTCCGGTTCCCGATGACCGCATCCGTTGCCGTCCCCGCGCCGCCGGCTCCCGATGCCAAGCCATCGAGCTTCGTTTTATCCGCCGCCGACATAAATCCGGCTACGGACGATGTTGCCGCCGCATGGGCCGCTCCTCCAGTGCCGATATGCGCGGTCAAATTACTTTGAACCACATTGGCCTTGGTCGTCGCATCCGTCGCCGCTGCTGCAATCGCCGCCGCCTGTGCCGAATTCGCCTTAGTCGTCGCATCGCTAGCCGCCGTCGCGATCGCCGCGTCCACCGTGTCCTTCCGCGCGATATCCGCCGCCGCGGACGGTGCCGCCACCTGCGAGCGACCCGCGCTGTCGCGCGCCATCATCGTCGACGCCGTCGGCGCCGACACGGCGCCGTGCGCCAAACCTGCGTCCACGTGAGACTTCGTCGCTTCCAGCGTGATCGCAGGACCGGTCAAGGCGCTGGACTTGCCGGTAATCCCCTTCACCAAGGTAAAGAGGCTGGATAGCACCCCCGTCAGCGTCCCGGACATCGCCGGCGTAACGCTGTCGGTCGCCGTGCGGCTGCCGATCACCGTGTCGTCCGCCGCGCCTGCGCCGCTCACTTGAGAAAACGTCAACGCCGTCGTCCCCAACGTCACCGCGCCCGCATTGCTGAGCACAAAGCTTTTGCCCCCGTTAATCGTGCCTTCTCGCACGTAGCCCCACAGCCCCGCCGCCAGCTTGGCGGAGGAATCCGCATCGGCCGCCCGCGCCCAGGCGCCGGAAGCCGCTACATAAATACCGTTCTGGCTGCCCGTCGTCTGATTCTTCACCAGCACGCGGTCGCCCCCGGCCAGCGATACGCCGTCCACCGTCTGCAAGCCCGACAACGTCGTGTTGCTCGCCGTCGCCGCGCGAACGCTGCCGATCGCCCCTTTCAGCGCCATTGCCGCGTCGATCTTGTCCCAGTTGTCGTTCAGCATCGTCTGGATATTAAATGTATCCGCGCCGTCCGTAGCCGGATTTTTCTTGAGCAAGTTCAGAATGCTCGTAAAAATAGCCATGCGCTATGCCGCTCCCTTCCTTATGCATCCAGAAACGGCGCGAAGTCCGTCAGCGGATGGCTCTGCATTTGATTGATCGTCAGCCCGTTAACCTCGTTAACGGTCAAGTATCTAAATGAATAGGACACGGCCAGATGCGCAGGCACGATCGCGTTCAAGGCATCCTTGATATCGTCCAGGTTGGGCGGCAGCCCGACCGTATCGACGAACCGGATCGTCACCGTGTAAAGCGACGGCTGCTGCGTCACCTCGATCGCCCCGTTGTCGAACGATTCCGCCACGCTGCGCATCAACGCGACCGTCACCGTACCGGTGCCGCGCAGCTTGGACTTGACCAGGCTGCGCCGCTGATCCAGCGGCTTGGACGGATCCGTCGCAATGCCAAGGTCGCTCTCCCAACGATCCAGGCCCCAGGTTGCCGTGTCTACGAAAAACTGCGCCAGCGTTTCGTCCAGCGCCCGCTGGAGCAGGTCCAGCTCCGTCCCCTCCGACTCCATCAGCGAGCACATGACACGCGAAGCAGCATAGTAGCCCGGCAAATAACCGAGCATCCCCTGTCCCCGCACGCTCATCATCGTTACCGCCTCAGACACTGGCGTTCACCGCCCCCGGCACCGCGACTTGACCGGTCCCGACCGTCACGTTCGACGTGCCCCCGTTCATCGTCAGATTCGACAAGTCTTCGATCGCCGGAACGTCGAGCAAGAGACTGTTCACTTTGGAATAACGAACGACCGCATCGGCAAAAGCCAACGACTTCAGGTAATCGGTCATGATCGCCTGAATGCCCGAGACGGCCTGCGCCAGTGTCCAGCCGGTGCGAAGCGTTAATTTTACGCCGATGACAATCGGCAGCTCAGTCGGTGCGGCCACGACTACGTTCGCGCCGATCGGCGCTTTGCCCGCACCCGTACCCGCCGCTCCCGGCGCGATCACCTCCTGCACTGCAGCTACGATGGCCGCGGAAGCCGCACGCTTCTCCTGGTTTAGCACATACACTTTCACCGTGCCCGGCCCGTTCCACAGAGGCTGAACCTGCGCGCCGCCGACGCCGTCCGTTTCGAGCGCCCATTGCAGATAGTCCGCCCGGTTGCCGCTCGTGCCGGGATTGCGCACCTTCAGCAGGTAGCGCTCCAGCAGCGACGCATCGCTCTCGGTCTCGGCGCCGCCGCCGATCGCCGCGGCGTTCGCGATGCCCGTCACGCCCGGCACCTGCTCCACCAGCACGGCGATCGCTCCGGCCGCGATGTTGCCTGACACGCCCGCCTCCACGGCCATTACGCCCGCTTCCACCAAGCCGAGGCCGCCGATCGTAACCGACTCAACAGTCTCGAATTCCACCGACATCGTCGAAGTTACGGCATCCGCCGCCGTCGCCACGCGGGTTCCCGCAGGCACGACGATGCCGTTCGCTCCCGCGAACGTCACCTTTCCCGTCGCCCGCTCCGCGGGACGCCGCTCCACGCCATGCTCGCCGCACCTGAGATCCAGATAAGCGCCAAACGCCGTCGTCGCAAATCCGCGCCGCAGCACCTCCTGCGCCCAGCCCGCCGACATGAACAGCTCGTACGCCGCAGGCGCAAGCGCGTCCCATATATAAGACCCTTCGGACTTGTCCACGTCCGCCGGGATTCTGCCCAGCATGCGCGCCAGAATGCTCTCTTCCTTTTGCTCCGTCAAATAATCCGGCAATGCCGTCATCACAAGCTCACCACGCTTCCTTCAATCGTTCCCGCCTCATCGCGAACGCTGGTCACCGAACAAGAGAACCTGCACGCGTCCTCCTGCCAAAAAAATGAAAACGTCCCGACGCGCGCCGTCCGCGGGTCGGCCAGCAGCGTCTCGGAGGCGATGCGCGCGATCTCGCTCTCGACCGCCGCACGGGATAGACCAATCCCGATCAATGACTCGAACTCCTGCCCGTACAACCGCGAATAGACGAGATGGCGGTAGCGCTCGGTCGCGAGCGCTTTGCGGCACCATTCGAGCCACGCGTCCGTATCCTGCGCACCCGCGATTCTCCCCGTTGGCGTCAGCACAAATTCGCCGGTTTCAAAATCGAACCTCCAACTCCGACCAAATAAAGCGCCCGAAGCTTCCGTCTCGTCCGGCAGCACTTCCGCGCCGATCGTCGCCGTCGGAAATAAATCAGCCACCCGCGCTCACCACCTTGCATACGACGACCGCCTGACTGCCGCCGGCAACCGGCACCGCAAGCACCCGGTCCCCGGGCACAAGCAGCAAGCCCTCCGCATGCAAATAATCGGGCATTTCGTATTTAAAAGCGTCCAGCTTCAAGCCGGCCGCCGTCATCGTTCCCAGCTCCGCGGGCACGCCCGCGACTTGCTTGGCCGCCACCCGGTTCATGCGGCTCTCCAGCGCGGCGGCCAGCTGTTTGTAAGGATCAGCCACAATAATCCCTCCTCACCTTGACTTCGCGAGCCAGCTCCAGCTGCATATGTCCCGGTTCGCCCAGCTGATGCCGGACGGACGTCACGAACAACCGCTGCCCGTCCAGCTCGACCAGATCCCCCGCCCGGATCAGGTTGATATCGAGCGCCGTCACCGACATCGTTTCCTGCAAACCCAGCAGCAGCGGCTCCGCCGCCTTTCGCGCTTGGGCGGGCGTCTCGATCGCGCAGTCCTGTATCACCTTTTGCAGCGTGCCGTACTTCTCGATCTCGCCTTTGACGATCGCCAGCACCGGAGACAGCTTCGTCTCGCTGCCCTCGCTGCCGAGCACCTTCACCTGCGTGACGGCCCCCTCGAGCGTCCGTTTCTGGCTGACCGACTCCAGCGACTCCAACTGCCAGACCTTGTCATTGCCGCCCAGCTTTACGAGCGTCAGCCCGTTAGGCGTCATGCGCGGCCGGTACAGCTCCCCGCCCTTGTTCGCCGTCTCTTTCAAGTCTTCCAGAATCATGCTAAAAATCGATTGGCTTCGCTTCACGCTGCGTTTCAGCTTGATATTGGTGTCCGGCAGCTGCCCGAGCGGAATGTTCCATCCGGCAGCATAGGACGCAAGCCGCTCCGCCGCCGTCTGACCGTCCGGCATCAGCCGCTCGTCCTCGGATTTGGACAGATACAGCGTCCTGTCGTAAGCCGTGACGTTCAGATGCTTGCCGCTGCCTGCCGACCGCTCGCTCTCACATTCCCATACGAGTGCCGGATGGAGCAGATAAGCCATTCCAGTCGAACCGTAAGGCACGCCGGAAATGCGAATCTCCTGACCGGGCGCGATAGCCGGCAGGCCTGGACGGACGGTCAGGCGAATGTTCGCGCGGTAAGCGATCTCCTCCAACGAATCTTCCAGCGTGATCTCTTCCGCCAGGTCGCCCAAATAATACTTGCCATCCAAAACCACTTCGTAGCTCATGGCATCACCAGCTTCTGTCCCGGACGGATCAGGTTCGGGTCGCTGCCGATCAGCGCTTTGTTTTTCGCGTAAATCTCGTTCCATCTCGCACTGCTGCCGAGTTCCCGCTTGGCGATGGCATAGAGCGTATCTCCCTGGCGCACCGCGTAGATTTTCGGAACCGGCTTCATGTCCGTGCGAACAGTGGCGCCGGACGACGCCTTGGTCCTGACCTTCGGCTCCCGCCAAGTGCGAATCGCGATATCGAAATAGATGTCGCCGGGCTCGCCGCCCCGCAAGCTGGTCGAGTGGGAGGAAATGTAGCCGAGTATGTTAACGCCGGCTCCCGTAATCATGAAGTGGACCGGCTGCTTGCTGACCATGTAGCTAGTGAGCAGGTTCATCGAGCCGATCGGATCCTTGTCCGCCGGGAAGTAGGAGGAGAACGAAATCTCCTTCAGCTTCTCCTCCTGCGCCATATCCACCTCGCCGAGCGAGAGAATGTTGACGGTTTCGAGCTGCTTTTCGCGCCGAATCGACACCTCTTCCGGATTAACGGGAAAATGGAAAATGTTTTTGACGGACGCGTCTTTTAAAATGAATTCCACGCTTCTCCTCCTTCCGCCGCGCGGTACTTTATATTAAGGCCGGTTCTCCAGCGTCTGCCGGATCGAGGCCGTAAGTCGGGTGCTCACCTGCGCCGTGATCGCGCTATAGTCGATCTCGGTCTCCTTGACCGTCAGTTGGACGGCGCCGGCGGGGATGTTGATGTTGATGGTTGGGGCAGGTGGGTTGGCAGGTTGACGGGGGGGATTCGGCTGCATCGTAGGAGTCAGAGTCAATCTCTGAGCGTTACCTGGGTTAAGAGGCAAAGCCGAAGAAGCGCCGACGGCAGCAGGCGCGCTTGGCGCATTCAACTTGGACTTTAACCATTCTACGATTGGTAACAGACTGCTGAACAAGCCGTTCTGTCCCATGGCGCCACCGCCCAATCGTCCCAGCATCGCCCCGGCCCCGATGCCTGCGATTGCACCTGTTTGTGCTTTAGATGCTGCGGCGAATGTAGTTCCAGGAGCGTTATCCCCCGAAAAAATCATCGATGGCGTCGATTTTCTTTCCTTTTGGAAGATGTTTGCGACTCCGCGGAGGGGACTAGCATTTAAGCCCTGCGATGTATTTACCGGCGCAAATCCCGACATTTTTGAATGTCCCTCACTGGTAGGCCCGTTTGCTTGAGCGATATTCAGGTTGGAGGCAACAGGCAGATCATCTGGAGTTGTCTCTTTCTTGGACCTCCTCCTTCCAAGCCCGCGAACCCATTTGGAGCCGCTCGATACCCAGCCTTGCACGGCTTTTCCCACTTTGCCCTCAGCAAGCTTCTCGCCGACGTAACCGCCGACTAGACCGCCCACTAAGGTCCCAGCCCCTGGCACAATAGAACCTAGCGCTGCACCGATCGCAGTTCCAGCTGCGTTGCCCACGGCTCCCCGAACCAATTTGTTGCGTTCTTCTCCAGGTTTCGCCGTTGCAATGGATGCAGCAGTAGCCATATAACCGAGCGGTTTGACCAACTTGCCAGCTGTCTTCAATAGCTTGGAATCTACCAGTTTAGGAACCGGGATGTTAATGGCTTTAGATAAATTTCGCTGGTTGATTGTGCCTGTGAAGCCGCGTTTGGATGAGGAGAAACCTCGGCTTTTTTCATTGGACGGCAGGGAACGTTTCTCTGGAACTGAATTTGTTGGGGTACCGTTTGAAGGTATGATTCCGTTGCCGGGTCCATTATTCATCCAATTCTTAGTTTTCTCGATAGCTTTTTTGCCGAGTGCGATGGTGTTTTTACCAAATCCGATGGTGCTTTTACCGAAATCTTTGAATCTGGTGGTGAAAGACTTGCCGGGACTAGGGGCTGGACTCTCCTTGTTGCGTGGAGTTTTTCTTTTTGGTTTAGCTTTTTCGCTTGGTGTGCGAGGATCGTTGTCTCCACCAGGCTTATTCCTGCGTCCTCTTTTTGGCAACAAATCCTTAGCTACATCACCAAGAAACCCGCCAGCTGCACCAGTAAGTATATCTTTTATCCAACCATTATCACCCGCATCATTTTCACCCTGTGTTACTGCTATTTTCACCTGCATGCCTTCAAGCGTCGTCTTTACCTTAGCCGCCAAGGCAGCCGGGTCAAGTGCAGCCTCGAAGCTGTTCCTGAAGTTATTGCCGGCAATTTGCCCTGCGAGAGTGAACATAGAAGGATCCATGGCAAGGTCTACCCTGGTTGCGATCGGAACGATCCACAATGTCTGCGTCAATCGAGCAATACTTGCCCAAATCCGACTGATCGAATCGCTTACGGCATCGCTCAACCCGATCGTAACCAAGAGTCGCATCCGGGACATTAACTCCACTCGCCGCTGGACACTGTCCATGTAACGTTGGACCGAACGCGGAAGCGTCACGCTCTCCTTCAACCCGTCGGCATCGATAATATAATCGTATGGCACAGCGTTTTCCGCCATATATCGCCTAACCTCCTTTCCCGCCGTTCTGGCCGCGCTCGGCTTCGAGCTCAAGCTCCATGCTCGCCATCAAAAAGAGCTGCTCCCCCCGGGGAAGCAGCCAGAACTGTCCGGGGCGCAGATGATGCCGGACCCAGATGGCATGGAGCATGCCGGCCAGCGCCCCGGAGGCGATCAGTTTTTTACGTCTTCAAGCTCCGTGTTGAAGCCGGACAGGTCGAGCACGACGTCGCCGAGCGCCGACAGCTCGCCTGCTAGCAAGATGCGCTTCACGACTTCCTCGGCGCTGCTCGCGCTGAACTTGGCTAGGAGCTTGCCGTCGCCCCAAGAGGGCGAAACGGTGGCCGCCGCGATCAGCGATACGTTGAACAGCTCTTCGTCGAGCCGTTCGACGGTCTGGCCGCGCCGTTCTTTGCGTTCCGTGCAGCGCTCGCGGATGCCGAACACCTGCTTGCCCGTCAGTCCCCGGATCTTCACCGGGATGCCGAGCCGCTCCAGCAGCACCGTGCGCTCGGGCAGCGTGTCGGCGTCGAGCAGCCGCTGCAGCACTTGTTCTTCCGTCATTTGACCGATCTCAATCGTCATGCCTGTACCTCCCTTAGTTCGCCTTGATCGGATCGAGCAGCTCGTAGCCCTCGAACGTGAATGCCGTCTCCTCCGCCACTTCCTCGCCCGCGGTCCAGTTGGCCAGCTGCAGCTTGTCCGCCACGCAGTTCGACAGCCGGATGCGCTCGAAGCCGTAGGCCTCCGGATCGGACAGCTTGTTGATGATCTCGAACTTGGCAAAGCCGCGAGAGATCATGTCGCTCGTCACCTTGTAGCCGCTCATCGTGCCGGTGCCTTTCTTGGCGCCGAGCTTATGCTGCGTCCATTCCGAGCCGGCGAGCTTGAGCTCCCGCTTCTCCACCTCGACCGAAGCCTCCAGGTGATTGATATTCGTCTGCCAGTTGCCGTCGATGAATACTTGTCCGTAAGTGCCGAGAATCGCTCTGGTCGGATCCATCATATGCCTTAGTCCCCCTCGTTATTGCACGATAAACGTGCCGAAAATTTGTTCGACCACATCGGTCAAGCGCGCTTCCCACTTCAAGAACACCTGATCCGCCGCCGCGGGAACGGACGTATCGACCGCGACGTCGTATCCGGTCGCTTCGATGACGCCAGCCGACGCCAGCGCGGCCAGATACTGCTTGCAGGCGCCGATCAGCGCAAGCCGGCCTTCTTCGGTGTTGTTCACCTTGCCGATATACTGGTCCTCCGCGGTACGCTGGAGATCGGCATTCACGCTGTCGAGCACGCGGATCGTCCGGATCTTCTTCCAGGCCGCGTTCTGGCCGGAAGCGAGCGTTACGCGGCTGTTGACGCCGCGCAGCGCCTTGACCATACGGCCGTCGTGGACAAGGAGAAAGACACCGCCGCGCACGGCTTGCTCCTGCTCGGAGCGGGTCCAGCGGCGCACGACATCCTGGAACGGCGAGGACGCGTACGTCGTCGATCCGTTGAGCGGTTGGCCGGCGATCAGGCCGGCGACATACGCCGCCACTTGCGCGGAGCTGTATTCGACGTCGGCCAGCACCGCGCCGGTGCCGACGTTCACGATGCCTTCGTGGTTATAGGAAGCGCTGCGCTGCGCGGCTTTGCCGACGGCATCCGCCGCTTTGTCGTCCGCCAGCGAGCCGCCGAGGACGGCGATCGCGCCATGTCCTTCGCCGCGGATGCGCGCCACCCATGCGACCAGGCTGGCGTGCAGTTGCGCGTCGGATACGCCGTCCAGCGCGACCGCATTAAACGTTTGCGTCTCGAAGGCGGACAGCGCGTTCACGTAATCCGCGTTCGCGATTCCCGAGATACCCGACGCGCCGCCCGTCAGCGCGACGCCGGCGACCGGCGCCAGCGAGCCGTTGCCGTTCGCGACCTTGGAGGCCGTCAACCATACGTTGGCCGCATCCTGGTTGACGGCGTCGACGGCCGCTTGTACCGTGCCATCCGCAAACGTGAAGGTACGCAGGAGCGTATTGCCCTCGAACAGCTTGATGTCCTTCAGGCCGGCATCCGCCGGATTGACCTGTACCGTCACCTTGAAATTGTTGCCCCGCGCCCCGGTCTGCTTCGCTTCGAGCTTCAGCACGTCAGCCGGCGTGCCCGCTCCGTCCTTCAGCGTCTTGGACGCCTTCGCGTCCGTGCCGTCCGACAGCCGGTAGGCGAGCACCTTGCTCGCACCGCCGAGCAGCGCGAAGCGAAGCGACGTGTAAGCCGTCGCGCCGCCCGTCTCGTCGATCGCGTACAGGCTCGCGATGTCGGCTTCGCTCGTCACCTCCGCGAATTGCTTGACCGGCCCCCAGTGGGCCTTGACGGGCATGACGACCACGCCTCGTTCTCCCGCTTGCACCGCGGCCGCAGCCGCCGAGCGAAATGCCATATAGAAGCCGGGCAATACCGGCAGATCCGTCTGATTCCAAGTGCCTCCAGCCATGCTCAGTTCACCTTCCTGTTCATGAATTTGTCGACGAGCGCTTTGGCGCTCTCGATGTCGAAGCGTTCCCCGCCGTCCGTGCCGTGCAGGGCGCCTTGCACCGCCTCCGGGCTGACGCCGAACAGCTCGCCTGCATAGGCGATCAGCTCATCCTTGCCGTACGTTGCGACCGTATCGTCGCCTTGCTTTTTCCCCGCCATTGGCCGGCCACCTCTATCCTTCTTTTTGTTGAAACGCGACTCCCCGCATGAGCGGCGCCGTCTCGGACAGCCGTCGGTTCTTACGGCTCAGCGCCACGCTCAGCTGCCCCGTCGCGACCGCGTCCGCCTTAAGGTCGGCAACCGTCTCCCCGACCAGCAGATACCGCCGCTGCGCCGCGTCGAGCGGCAGCTTGATCGCTGCGCTCAGCGCGCTCGTCAGCCGGGCGACCGCGTCCGCTTCCTCCGCGGGATCCCGCCCGAGCACATGCCCGGCGTAGCGTCGCGTCTCCTCGCCATAGGCGGCGTTGCCGGACTTCGTCTCGACGCCCGCAAGCCGCCACAGCACGGCAGGACGCTCATAATCGGCGGGCCACGCATTCGCGTACACTTGCCACTCGACATCGTCAAGTTCCTGCACCGTCCAACTCTCGAGCGCCTGCATCCAGTCTTCGTCTCCGCTCACCGAGGCTCCCTCTCCTTCATGCCGCCGCGCCTAAGCGTCCTGCCGCATCCATCATTTTGAGAACATTTGTTCGCATTCTCATCTATAGGTGGCATTCGTACGACAAGCTATCCGACGCTGCTGCCGCCGCCTTCGCGCAAGTTCGTCTCGATCTTGCGCCTGGCTCTCAGCAGGTACGTGCCGGCGCTGGATTTGCTGATCTTCAGCACGTCGGCCACCTCGGCGAGCGTGAAGCCCTCCGCTTGGGACAGCCTGTAGCAATCCCGCTCTCTTTCCGTCAATCCGCCAAGCGCCCGTTCGAGCGCCAAGCTTGGCGCTTCGCATTCGCTCGACATATCCGATAATGCACTGTCGCCCTTCTCTTCCAGCACAGCCGACAGTACCGAAGGATCGGTCGGGATCTCCCGCTGGTAGCCGGCTCGCCTTTCGATCCCTCTGCGGTTGCCGGGCATGCGTCCGGTCTCAAGCCATTCGATAATATAGGAGCAGCTGGCGATCATCTCGAAAACCAGCCCGCGCTGCCTGTCCAATTCTGACCAGGCCATCCCCGTGACGCCCTTTTTCCCCGCATCCGCTTCAAGCTCTCCGATCTTCACGGTGAGCTTGTCCGCCGCGATCAGCAGCAGCCGACGCGTATGACGATAGCTCTCTGCCGTCGCCCGGTTCGTTTCCAGCATTATGAATCAACCCCCATTTTGCCAAATCGGCAAATCACTTTCTCAATCAGGCCTCTCGCTCTTCAATTCGAGCTTATTTCCCTTATATCAAGTCCAATCCCAAACGAATCCAGCGCCATCGAAAAACAAAACATATGTTCGTATTTGTGATACAGAATCATCATATATTACCAATACGGCAACTGTCAATTCCCAATTCTACGATTCATAGGAAATAAATTTGCCAAAAAGGAAAATAAACAGTATACTATAAGGAAGTTCTTACCGGAAGGAAGATGGGTAATGACGTTGGGAAGCCGGCTCAGAGAACGGCGCGAGCGTCTCGGCAAGACGCAGTTGACCGCCGCCAAGGAATTGGGGATCAGCAATGTCCAGCTGTCGCGCTACGAATCCGACGATCGCAAGCCCGAGCCCGACATGCTGGGCCGATTCGCCGAATATTACAAGACAACAGCCGATTACCTCCTTGGACTTACGAGCGATGCGACGCTGGATGGACCGTCGGCCGCGGCCGCGGAGGCGGCGGCATTCGAGGAATTCATGCGCAACCCGGCTCACGGATTGTTCTTCAAAGATTACTTGGACGCGCCCGAGGCCCGGCAGGAGGAAATGCTGCGCTTCTGGACGTTTCTCAGGGAGCAGGAACGTCTTCGCAAAGCGGATCGCAATAACGATTAGTCAGGCAGCGCCATATTGGCGCTTTATTTTTCGCCGTTTTTCCGAACGTACATTCCCATTCCGAGGTGCATGAATGCTCCAATATTATCAGCCGACGCCGCTCGAGCAATGGATCGAGGCGCTATGGCTCAGGGCCGGAATCGTTAAGCCCGACCAGTTGACCATCGAGGAAGTGTCCGACCGGTTGGACGTATGGGTTCATTATATGAGCCAGTCCAGCAAAGCGCTTGAGTGGATGGGTATACGTTCCGTGCTTATCGACCTGCGCCTGACGGCCGAGCAGCAATGGGAGGATTATCTGCACGAGCTTTGCCACATTCTCCGGCACGCCGGCAATCAGACGGTGATGCCGCGGTCTTTTCTGGAACATCAGGAGGCTGAGGCCAAGCGGTTCGTTCTTTATGCTTCGATGCCCTTTTCGATGGTCAAGGATATGAAGCTCCCTCCTAGTCGCGGCGAGGCGGTGCAACTGCTGGCCGGCAAGTTCGGCGTTACCTGCGAGCTGGCGGACGTGCGGCTTGACCAGTTTCAGCGCCGGGCGTTCGAAGCGGTTTTATGGGAGGAGATCGGCAGAATGAATCGGGAATCGACCGTAGAAATGGAGGTTCGCGAGAAAAAACAACCGTTTGTTCGGGGTGACGAATCGCTTATGTAACGCAAAAAAGGATGCAACCGGCTATGCTGCCGAGCATCCTTCCTTCTCCCTATAAACATCGCGTCAAGCTCAGTAGGCCGATACGCCGATCTTTGCAATCGTCTCGCGGATAAAAGCCGGCTCGTCCTCAGGCTTGCGCGAAGTAATCAGGTTGCCGTCCACGACGACCTCCTGATTCACGAACACGCCGCCTGCGGCTTCGACCTCCTCTTGAATGGACGCGGTCGCAGTCAGCGTCTTGCCGCTGAGCACGCCGGCCTTCGCGAGCACCTGCGGACCGTGGCAGATCGCCGCGATCGGAATGCCGGCTCCGTCCGCTTCGGCGACGAACGCGATGACGGCCGGATCTTCCCGGAGCTTGGCAGGCGAGCCGCCCCCCGGAATGACGATGACTTCATAATCCCCGGCTTTCGCATCGCCTGCCGCCAGATGTGACGTATACGTCACCGTCCCCTTCTTTCCCTTCAGCTCCTTGCCCTTTTCCGTGCTGATAATGTCGATATCGTTGCCGTTCTCGACCAGCGCGTCGTATGGGTTTTGCATTTCCGAGTCCTCGTAGCCTTCCTCGAGCAAAAATGCGACTTTGCGAAGGCCTTGCTTGACGGTTGCCATATCGGATCACCTCTTCTTCGGCTCATTTATGTACGGAAGCAGACCGCGGCTTGCGTTGCCGCGATCTGCTCACTGACTTCTATAAGAATGGTCATCCTCGACAACAACAATTCGTACGTTCGCTTCGCGCGGGTGCCGGGAACATTTGAGACGGTTGCCCGATTGTAAAGCCCTGCCTCATTCGAACCGAGGATTGTTGCGGGCTGTGGCGGTGACCTAAGCAAGCGTCAACTCGAACCCTTGGCCGTGGTGCTGCGGAGCGCTAATTGATCTCCGCGATTCCGCGCTGCAGTTTCTGGTTCAACGGAATCACATCCTGTCCTTCGGCGATAGCAAGCATGCCATGCCATTCGTATCCGGAATCACTGCCCGTCAGCTTCAGCGTTCGCTCGCGTACCGGCCGTGATCGTCACGTACCTGGTTCCCGATATTCGGCTGCAGCCCGGCCCTTTGATCCCATGATGCCCTTGATTCAGCATTCGCGCGTCCCAACTCTTCGTAGTCGTGTTCACGATCCGGAGATCTTGCCCTCGCTTCTCCGCCGTGCATGTTGGCTTTGCGCCTCGTGCTGACGTCTGGATCTGCTCGTGCCATTTGAATCACTCCTTCAAGGGTGGAATGGCCTTGCCCTTATTATTACCCCCTCGGACAGGTACGAACCGGATTTAACCGTTTTCAATCATTAAACAATTTTAATGCCCCGATAACAAAAGCGGATCCCGTAAAAGATTATTATCGTTAATTAACGAAGTGGCTCCTTCGGGTCTAACTAACTTTTGCGGAAACGGGTAATCTTAATCAGAAGAAGACGATGACAAGGAGGAATTGGACGATGAAAAAATGGTTCATGCCCGGCCTGCTGACGGCTTGCTGCTTGTTCGCCATTCTATTGGTGTATTTCTCCCTCAGAGCGGACGAGCCGTCTGCCGGTTCCCACGAGGCCGCGCCCTCGTCGTCCGCCGGCGAAGCTCCGGCTACAGTCGACGCCGAGGCGGCTACAGCCATCTACAAGAGCAATTGCCTGGCCTGCCACGGCGATCAATTGCAGGGCGGCATGGGTCCGTCGCTGGCGAAGGTCGGGGCGGATATGTCCGATGCGGATATCCACAAGCAGATTCTGAACGGCGGCGGCGGCATGCCGGCCTTCAAGGGAACGCTGACCGACGAACAGATCGCCACGCTCACCGCCTGGCTGGCAAATAAAAAATAAACTTTTTCAGACAAGAAAAGTGACTCTCGGAGGGTCACTTTTTTTGCGCATTTGACTAAATGTATTGCCAGGTTCCGTAGATGATCGAAACCTATTTACAACTAAACGTAAAAAACAACAAAAAGGCGCGGTCCCGAGTCTCGGGAAACCGCGCCATTGTTGACGTCTTATGGTGCTGATGAAGGGATTCGAACCCCCGACCTACGCATTACGAATGCGTTGCTCTACCAGCTGAGCTACATCAGCGAACACTTTTACATAATACCGAGTTCAGCACCAATAGTCAAGCCCTTTTTCATTTTTTTTGATATTCCTTATGGGGGGGTTCGATAAGGGCGAAATGTGCCTTATAATGATGCTCAAAGGAGTGACGCGGGTGTATAGGATTCTGATTGCCGACGACCAGACGCTCATGCGGGACGGTCTGCAGACGATAATACAGCTCGAAGACGACATGGAGGTCGTCGGGACTGCCGAGAATGGCGAGGATGCATGCGCGCTAGCGGTTCGTCACAGGCCGGATCTGGTGCTGATGGACATCCGTATGCCCGTGATGAACGGCATTGAGGCGGTCAAAAAGCTGCGGCAGGATGCCCCGGACGTCAGGGTCCTCGTGCTGACCACGTTCGACGAGGATGACTACATCATCGAAGCGCTCGCGAACGGCGCCGTCGGATTTCTTCTTAAGGACATCCAGAGCGACAAGCTGCTCCAGGCAATCCGCGATGCGTCCCGCGGCGAGATGATGCTCCCCGCCGGTATTGCTGCCAAGCTGGCGGCGCGCCTCGCTTCCCCGCATGCCGGCAAGCCGTCGAATCTGCGCGCGCGCGGCCGGACGGACGGCCTCAAGTTCACGGACCGGGAGCTCAGCATCATCGCGCTGATGGTCGAGGGACGAACGAACCGCGAGATCGCCGGTCAGCTGTTCATGAGCGAAGGCACCGTTAAAAATTACGTCAGCACGATCTACGACAAGATCGGGACGAACGACCGTACGCAGGCGGTTATTTGGCTGAAGGAAATGGCGGGCGGTTGATCCCCTTGAGCGGGATGCGACTACCACGTTGGTCAAGAAAGGATAACGCATGAAACTCAACGTCTCACCTGTTGCCCCCGGCCGAACGGCGCGGGGGCTCATCGCGCTGATTACCGCACTGGCGGGCGGTACCCTAATGCACTTGTTAGACTGGCCACTACCTTGGCTTCTCGGGCCCATGATCGGCGTATTGATCGGATCCTCTATATGGAAAGGCAAGTATCACTGGCCGAGTCCCGTGCGCAACGCAGGCATGATCGCCGTCGGGTATACGATCGGCCTGTCGCTCACCGGCGCCGCGCTGCGGGAGATGGGCGCGCAGCTGCCTACGATGCTGCTGATGACGGCGATGCTGCTTCTATTATGCGCCACGCTCGCCGCTGTTGTCGCAAAATTAGGCAGTATTCCCTATCTCACCGCGCTGATGGGCAGCATACCGGGCGGACTCACGCAGGTGCTCATCTTGGCGGAGGAGACCAAAGGCGTGAACTTGACCGTCGTCACGATCATCCAAGTCGTGCGACTGATGTTGATCGTGATCTGCATCCCGCTGCTGATCTTCAGCCCGATCTTCGGCTTCCAAGCCGGCGAAGCCGCAGGCGCGGTTGCGGCCTCTGGCGTGCATACGGATTGGGCCGGACTATGGCCGGCGCTTCCGATTTACGCGGCAGTGTGCACGTTGTTTGCAATCCTGGGCAACAAAGTCCGTTTCCCGACCGCTTTCCTGCTCGCTCCCGCGCTCGGTGCGGCGCTGCTCCAGGCTGCCGGCCTGCACGGTCCTGCGCTGCCCGCTCCGATCATCGACGCGGCGCAGCTCGCGATCGGGACTTATGTCGGCCTGCTGCTAAAGCCCGCGCAGCTCGAACGCAAACTGCGGACGCTCTCGCTCGCGGTACTAAGCGGGGTCGGCTTGCTTGTCTGCGCGATCGGTTTGAGCTTCCTGCTGACCAAAATTCATGCGCTATCGCTGCCCACAGCCCTGCTCAGTCTCGCGCCAGGCGGCATGGACCAGATGGGCCTCGTCGCTCACGAGATCGGAGCGGACCTATCGACAGTGGCGGGGTACCAGCTTTTCCGCACCTTTTTTATCTTCTTCGCCGTTCCGCCGCTGCTCCGATGGATCATTCGTCTCGCCACACGTCGCGCCAAGGACGGCCCATCGGGACAGGAGGCGTCTTAAATGCTTGCTGCCGGAAGCACTTTGCGGGCTGGCGAGCTTCCTGGCCGCAAGTGCTTTTCCTCGAAAGCACTCTGCGTCGGGCCCCCCACTCCGATCACAAGTGCTTTCCATTGAAAGCACTCTGCGTCGGCCCCCCCCACTCCGATCACAAGTGCTTTCCATTGAAAGCACTCTGCGTCGGGATCCCCTACTCCGAATACAAGTACTTTCCCTCGAAAGCACTTTTTGTCGGGAACCCTCCCTCCGAACGCAAGTGCTTTCCCTCGAAAGCACTTTGCGTCGGGATCCCCCACTCCGAACACAAGTGCTTTCCCTCGAAAGCACTCTGCGTCAAGTCCCCAAACTCCGAACACAAGCGCTTTTTCTCGAAAGCACTCTCGGTCGGGATCCCCAACTAACCGTACTGACCAACCGATAACCATCCCTTCTTTACTCCTCTCCCGAATTCTGTTATCCTAAAACAAGAACTAATGTTCCCATTTCATTCAAAACACTTCTTCGGAGGAGGTCCCCAGGATGAATCCGACTCAATATTTGCCCATGCGGGCCAAGACAATCCTGAACGCGGTGACCGCCTCTTCGATGCCCTTCGATTGGTCGATCAACCCGTATCGCGGCTGCCAGCACGGGTGCAGCTTCTGCTACGCGCGAAGCACGCATGCCTATCTCGGAGAGGCGGCGGACGACGCGTTCCAGCATCGGATCTTCTACAAGGACGATGCGCCCACCATCTTGCTTGCCCAGCTGCAGCGCATGCGCGCGCGCGGCAAGCTGCCTTCGCACGTCGCGATCGGTACCGCGACGGATCCTTATCAGCAGCTCGAGGCCAAGACCAAGCTGACGCGCGGATGCCTGGAGACGCTCGCCGAGTTCGGCGTAGGCGTCAGCATTACTACCCGCTCGCCGCTCGTGCTGCGGGATCTGGATCTGCTGCGCGCGCTGCCAGGAGCCTCTGTGAACATCAGCCTCCATACCCTGGATGCCCGTATCTGGCGAACGTTCGAGCCGTCGACGCCGTCGCCCGCGCGGCGTCTCGAATGCGCGCGCACGCTGAACGAGGCCGGCATTCGCGTGCATGCCTTCGCCGCGCCGATCCTGCCGCTGCTTACCGACGGCGAATCCGACACCGAGGCGCTCGTCCAAGCGCTCGCTAACGCCGGCGTCCGCCATATGATGTCGTCGTTCCTGCGCCTGTCTACGCCGGAGGTCAAGAGCTGGTTTTTCTCGGTGCTGCGTACGGCCTACCCCGAGCTCGCCGAAGCCTACGGCAAGCTCTACTGGCACTCCGCGCGTCTACCTGACAGCTACAGGCGGCCGGTCTATGCCCGGATCGCGGCACAGATGAAGCGCCACGGCTTATCCGAGATCGGAGCCATGGAGGTGCCGAAGGGCGATGCCGCTTATGCCTTCGGTTCCTCTCCCGCCGCTCGTGCCGCCTCACCCACTCGTTCGGAAAAAGGAGACTCGCCGTTCCCGAACGTAGACAGCGCTTTGCCGTGCCAGCCGGTGCAGTTGGCGCTCTTCTGACTAAAAATGACCGCACCTCCGACATCAGTGCCCGGCACCCCCACTTCCCCCCGCGCATAAGCTGTGATGACAATCGCCTAGCGCAGGCAAAGGGGAATGAAAATGAACGTACAAACCTTGATGCTCCCGATCTCGATCGAGCGGACCGCGAAGCCCCAGCTTAAGCTCAGCACGCCCGTCATTACGGGCGGCACGGGCGAGGAAGCCCGCAAGACCATGAACGAGGCGATCAAGCGGGAAGAATCTTCTCTGATGTCCACCCAAGGCTATCCGTCTCCGGACGTGCAGGAGATGGATGGCACGTTCGAGATTAAGACGAACCAGCGCGGCGTCCTCAGCCTGTCGCTGCTTAACTATGTGTTCACGGGCGGCGCGCACGGCAATACGATCCAGAAGTCGCTGACCTTCGACGCGGACAAGGGCCGTTCTTACAAGCTTAAGGACCTGTTCAAGAAAGGCGCCGACTACGAAAAGAAGCTCAATACGCTCATCGAAGCCCAGATCAAGGCACGCAAGCTCCCGCTGCTGTCCTCCTATCCCGGCATCGCGCCGGATCAGGATTACTACATCGCGGACAAAGCGCTCGTCATTTACTTTCAGCTCTACGATCTGGTCCCTTACGCCTGGGGCTTTCCGTACTTCCCGATTTCCGTGTACGCCATCCAAGACATCATCGACGAGGACGGACCGCTCGGCGCCATGATGTATTGAGACCGATCGGCAGACATCCCGCCGTTAAAAAAGGAAGGCCGCCTTCGCCGCAGATGCGGTTAGGCAGCCTTCCTTTGTCCTTATTTCGGCGATATAGCCGCTCTGCACATCACGAGGCTCGTATGCGCCGATCCATTACCATTTGCTCGGATCGATATCCTGCGCCGTCAGGCCGGCCCAGACGTTCGGTACATCCACCGAAGCCGGATCGTTGAATACCAGAAAAGCCGTCGGCAAGTATCGCCCGCCTTCCCCCTTGGACGACGGCTTATTTACAAGCTCGCCTCCCTCTTTGACCAGCACGGTGGACGAGCCGCCGTCGAGATTCGCCGCGATGACCGCACCGTGCTCCAGCATGATCTGCTGGCAATCGTACAAGTCGGCGCCGATACTGTACCCAATCTGGCGTCCGTCGATGATGAGGAACATAATCTTGCCGTCCGCCCGCTGGCCCATAACCGACCGCGGCGCGATGCCCCAGCCGTTAGCGTGGTTTTTGATCAGCCCTTTGCCGTTAACGATGATCCGGGGCTCGAAGCTGACCGCCTCGGAGATGCCAAGATCCATCAGCTCCTTGATCGAATAATGCCCGGCGATCATCTTGCCGCTCTTGTCCAGGCCTACGATCTGCGTGCTGGCGTTCTTGCTGCCCAGGCCGTTGTAATAAATCTTGCCCTGCGTAATGACGAGGCCGATCGGCTGGAAGCCGTTGCCCTGCCAGTTCGGATCCGCGAAGCCGCCGGCGTTGACGCCCGCGATCGCGCCGGTCCGCTTGACCATGCTCGGCACTTTCTCGCCTTTGCCCGCCTTCGCCGGCACGACGAGCCGGATCTTGGTCGGATCCGACACGGTCAGCAGATAGCCATGGTAGCCTTTGCCGTCCACTTCTTCAATAGACGTGAGCGGCTCTGTCGCAGCCGACTCGTCCTCCTGGGCGTCGTCCGCGGGAAGCGCGATCTCATGGGTATCCTTTTCCTCGCCCATATCTTTAAACTGCTCGGCATAAGCGGCCACCCGCTCCTTGAGCCCTTCCTCGCCGATCAGGTACTTCGCGTATTCGCGGTGCTGCGTCGTGATTATGACGTCCGCCATCCGATAACGAACCGAAGTGCCCGAAGGCGTCACGAAAAACCAAATGGCAAACGACAACGCGAGAAAAACCATCGTCCAGAAAAAAGCTATGAAACGCCGCAAAGCTTTATTTTTCTTGCGGCGTTGGCCAGAGCCGGGCCGCGTTGACTTGTTGGCATAGACCTCCGCCCGGGAACGCCCTCCTGGCGAACCTCCCGGCGTCGATACGTGAGGATTAGGAATGATGACACGCTCCTGTCTGTTGGCGAATCTACCGAAATAGACGATTCATTCGCAAGAAGTGTTGCATTTCGCGACAAATTGGGTATGGAGTCCGACGTTCCGCCGGCGTCCGACAACATTGCCCAGGAAATGACAGTCTAAAATGTCGTTCAACCTTCGCATTTCCCGTCATATTCGGTTACCATAAGGCGGACGAACTTGTTATAATGGACCGAAAGCCGCCTTGCAGGACTGCTGCGGCACACGTGATCGGAGGCCTGCTCAATGAGCGACAACATTCAAACGAAAACCTACGGAATATCAAACCGCACCGATACATATGTCATCTACGAACTGACCGACAGCGCGACGGACTCCCTGGTGACTATCTGCCCGCAACGCGGGGGCATCGTCATCGGCTGCCGCCTGAACGGCGAAGAGCTGCTTTACCTCGACCGCGATACGTTTATCGACCCGGCCGCGAATATTCGGGGCGGGATTCCCGTGCTGTTCCCCATTTGCGGACAGCTCCAAGGCGGCGCCTACGAGTGGGAAGGACAAACCTATCGCATGCGCAATCACGGCGTCGCCCGCACTTCCGCCTGGGAAGTCGTGAACGCCTACGCGGACGAAGACGAAGCTGCGCTGACGCTCGAGCTTCATAGCAATGAAGAGACGCTCGCGTCTTACCCCTTCGAGTTCGAGCTTCACTTCACCTATCGTCTGAAGGCGGGCAAACTCTATATCGAGCAGTCCTACAACAATCTGTCGGATCGCGACATGCCGGTCCATGCCGGGTTCCATCCTTATTTTATATCGGCCGACAAGCAGCTCGCGTACACCTCCGATGCGACCAAGACGCTCGATTACAATGACGGCCAAGTCAAGCCGTTCGAAGGCACGGTCGACCTCGCCGGCCTTGTCGAATCGATCGCGCTCCTTGACCCGAAGACGCCGGAAATCGCCTTTCCGTCGCCATCCGGCCGCAAAATCAAGCTGAGCTACAGCGATGTTTTCGGCGTCGTGGTGCTCTGGTCCGTCGAAGGCAAGCCTTTCGTCTGCGTCGAGCCTTGGACCGCGACCAACGAAGCGCTGAACCGCAAAGAGGGTCTCATTCTCGTGCCGCCCGGCGACAGTTTGGACGCCGACTTCACGATCGAGACCGAAGCCTGATCGCAGATTTACAAGCCTGATCACAGACTTGCGAACTTGGTCTAAGACTTGCAGACTGATCCCAGACTTGCGAGCCTGATTCCAGACTTGCGAGCCTGATCCAAAAATTGCGAGCCTGCGCCCGCACTGCAAAGCGGCCTGCCGCGCCTGATCATCCTGGGGATGGCAAGGGCGGCAGGCCGCTTTTTTTTACGGTTCGAGCTTGAGCATGGCGCCCGCCGCTTCAAGACGGGAGCGCCATGCCGGCAGGCACAGTGTCTTCAGATAAGCGTACAAACTGCGCGCGATGATCCGGTCCGGGATCGGCTGACCGATCTCCTCGATCAGCCTGCCGGCCGCCTCGATCAGATCGGATCGACGCTCGGCCTCGAGCTCTTCCGACCCGCTTTGTTCAACGTCCCTTATGAACTCGCGCAGCGCTGCGACGTACTCGCCGACCAGTCCGCGCTTCGTCCCCTCGTCGTCCATAAGCGGCGCTGCGCCGCGTCCGGCAAATCCGGCCATCACGTCGTCGAGCCGTTCAAGCAAATAGTCGCCGAGCCGATCGCCTTTGATATTCCGCTTTTCCAGCAGGCAGGAGTGCATGATCTCGTTCAGCATGCCGCTGAGCAGATGCGCGCCGTCCCGGCCGTATGCGGCGGCAGTCTCGCCATAGATCGCAACGATGTACTGACGCTTCCACAACAGCAGCCGATCGCGCAGCTCGTGCAGGAGCTTGGATTTCTGCTCCTGCCCGATATTGACCTGCGGCTCTTGCATCAGCATCATGAGAAACTCCCAGTTGTTCTGAAAATACTCGAAATGCCGTATGAGCTGCCGCCTGAACTGCTCGCGCGGGCCGAGCTGCCGTTCGTCCGGCAGCACGGCGAGCTCGGTCATCATCCGCTCGACGAAGTGCCAGATGACGGCCAGCAGCAGCTCTTCCTTGCCCTTGAAGTAAAAGTAAATCGAACCCTTCGCCATCCCGAGCTCGTCGACGATCTCTTGAATGGACGTCGCGTGGAATCCCTTCCGCGCGAAGCAGCGCATGGCCGCTTCTATAATCTGAAGCTTGCGGGCACTCATGTCTGATCCTCCCTTGCGGAAGAAGCTTGCTTAGAAGCTGCTGGCCTTGGACTTGCGGCTCAGCTTCGCGCGCAGCTTCATCAGCGTCTCGTAGGCAATCGGCACGATCAGGAGCGTGAGCAGCGTGGAGCTGACCAGACCGCCGATGACGGTGACGCCGAGTCCCTTGGAGATGATGCCAGCGCTCTCGAAGCCGAACGCCAGCGGCAGCAGCGCGCCGATCGTAGCGAGCGCGGTCATGAGGATCGGACGCAGACGCGTGCCCGCCGCTTCCAGAAGGGCGTCCCGCGTGGAGAGGCCTTCGTTTTCCTTGTGAATGACCCGGTCGATCAAGACGATCGCGTTCGTGACGACGATGCCGATCAGCATGAGCGCGCCCATCAGCGCGGATACGCTGAGCGTCTCCCCGGTCAGCCAGAGGGCGACCAGACCGCCGATGATCGCGAACGGCAGCGAGAACATGATCGCGAACGGTGCCAGACCGCCGCCGAAAGTCAGGACGAGTACCAGATAAACGATCGCGATCGCCGCGGCCATAGCCAGGCCGAGCTGCGTAAACGTCTCGTTGATTTGCTCCGTGACGCCGCCGTAACTGACCTCTACGCCTTCAGGCAGCTTCAGCTCGTCTACTTTGTCTTGCAGGTCGGACGAGACCTTGGCGACGTTGGACGCCGTAATCTCGGCGCTGACCGTTGCGACCAGGCGCCCGTTTTCCCGGGCGATCGAGTTCGGCGCAGTGCCTTCCTTGACGTCCACCACATCCTTGATCGGCACCTGGATGCCGAGCGGAGACTGCAGCTTGACGTTGCCGATATCCTCGATGCCGCCGTAGGTCGCCGTTTCCCTTTCCACGAAGACGTCGTACTTCTTGCCGTCCTCCTGGATCCGGGCCAGCGCCTGGGATTGCTGCTGCGGCATAAGCGCCATCGCGACTTGGCCAGCCGTCAGGCCGTATTGGCTCAGCTTCTGCTGATTCGCCGCGAGCGTGTACTGCTCGTACGTCTTCGACAAGCTCGTATCGACTTTTTTGAAGTTGCTGTCCTGCTTCATGAGATCGGCCACCTGGTTAGCGGCCGTGCCGACGGCCGTCAGGTCGTCGCCGTAGATGCTCATGCTGAACGTGCTGCCGCCGACGCCGCCGGAGAAGTCCATCTCGGACCAGGTTCCTTCCGGCACGAGGGTCTGCAGATCGGTTATCATCTTTTCCTTTTTGTCCGCAAAGTGCTTCGTTTCGTTCTTGAATTGCAGGTAGAACAGGCCGCCCTTGGAAGGGCCCGGCGACAGCGGATTGCTGCCTCCGATCGAGTACTGCATATTCGTAATGTCCGAATCCTTGAGCAGCGCCTCTTCGACCTTGAGCGCGCGCGCCTCGACGTCGGACAGCAGTGCGCCCGGTTCCGGAGAGTAAGTGATCATCGTGTACTTCTCTTCCTCCGCAGGCAGGAAGCTCGCGCCGATGACCGGGATCAGGAACAAGCTCGCAACGAGGATAACGACAGAGATAACGACCGTGATCACCTTGTGGCGCAGCGCGGCCGACAGAATCCGGCGGTAGCCCAGCGCCATTTTGCCCGGCTTGTCTTCATGATCATGCCCCTTGCCCGGCTTCACGCCGTTCTTGAACAAGGTATGCGCCAGCATCGGCACGACCGTGATCGCCACGAGGAGCGAAGCGAGCAGAGCGAATACGATCGTAAGCGCGAAAGGAAGGAACAGTTGTCCGACCATCCCGCTGACCGTGCCGAGCGGCAGGAATACCGCGATCGTAACGATCGTGGACGACATAATCGGCATGAACATCTCGCGCGTCGCCTCCAGCACGAGCTCCTTGCCTCTCAGTTTCTCGCCCGTAAGCGACATCCGCCGGTAAATATTCTCGATGACGACAATGGAGTCGTCCACGACCCGTCCGATCGCGACGGTCATCGCGCCCAGCGTCATGATGTTAAGCGTGATGTCGAACTGCTTGAGCAGCAGCACGCCGATGATGAGAGACAGCGGGATCGACAAAATGGAAATCAGCGTCGTGCGGATATTGCGCAGGAACAGCAGGATGATGATGACCGCGAACAGCGCGCCGAACAGCGCCTTGCTCAGCATCGTCTCGACCGACTTTTCGATCGGCTTGCCTTGGTCGAGCAGCGTCGTCAGCGACAACTCAGGATGGTCGGCCTTTATTTGCTCGGCCTTATCCTTGACGGCGTTAACGACATCCACCGTGTTGGCGTCGTTCGACTTGACGATCTGGATGCCGATCGAGTCCTTGCCGTTGGTGCGGGATATGGACTCGGATTGGGACACGAGCTCCACGTTGGCAAGCTCGCTCAGCTTGACGGTCGGAATGCCCGTCGCTGCGCCGCCGGCCGCGTTGCCGGTGCCAGCTGCACCGTTCGCACCCGTGCCGCCCGCAGCTCCGCCGCCTTGACCGGCTTGTCCTGCGCCCGTTGCGCCTGCCGAAGCGGGCACCGCAGGAATCGCAAGGTTTTTCAGATCGTCCAGCGTCACGACGCCGCCGTCCACCAGGATCGACTTTTCCGATTTGCCCATCGTAAAGATGCCGAGCGGCACTTCGACGGCATTCGCCTGGATCATTTGCTCGACCGAGGCTTCGGTCATGCCGTACTGCGCGAGCTTGGCTTGGTCGAAGGCCAGCTTGACCTCTTTGACCGATTGACCCGAGATCTGGACGGACGCTACGCCCGAGATGTCCTCAAGAGCGGGCTGCACCACATCGCTAACGATCTTGGTCAGGTCTTCCAGACTGCCCTCGCCCGATGCGCTTAGCGACATGATCGGGAACGTATTGATCGAGAACTTGGAAATCGTCGGCGTCTGCGCGCCTTCCGGCAGCTTCGTCGCCGCGATCGCTTCGCGGACATCGCTCATCGCTCTGTCCATATTTTGGCCGAAGTCGAATTCCAGCGTAATGTTGGATACGTTCGACATCGACGTGGACGTCACGTTTTTAACGTTTTCGACGTTTTGCAGTCGCTGCTCCAGCGGCTCCGTAACTTGCTCGATGACACCCTGCGGGGCAGCGCCCGGCATGACCGTCGTGACGCTCAAATACGGAAACGACAGGTTGGGCAGGCTCTCCTGCTTCATGTTCAGGCCCGAATACAAACCGGCCACGAGGACGATAATGGTAATCATCCAGACGGCGAATTTGTTTTTTAAAGAAAACCCGATGATGCTCCTCATGCACTCCGCTCCTTTGATCTCTTTAACTGTAAACCGCAGCCTGCAGTCATTTTTGCAGCGCCACAGCCGCACGCTTCTTTTGCCATCCTATCGAACGGTCGTTCAAATGTCAAACCAGGCGTCTTATCAACATTATCTTTTAACTCGCACCTCGGAAATCAGGATAAACTCCCTACACATTCGAACACTCGTTCAACTCATGCCGGAGGCTCCCTTCTCTTCTGGCTCATCCGTCCGCGACGCGTCTTTTTTCTATACGCCGCCCTTGCCCAAGCCGTTTCAGAATATCGGTTATGGATCGGCCGGGTGGACTCTCTCTCCTGCTGCATACCAAAAAAACGCGCCTCTCCGGCAGCCAATCACCGAAAAAGCGCGTCGTTCCTGCAGCGTTATAAGATTGTCAGATCGGCATCGCCTTGCCCGTATAATCGACGAACCAGGTCTCGGCCGGCACTACGGTCGTGCCCTCGATCAGATCGATAATGCCGAGCGCGCTCTCCGACGGGGACAGCGGCGCCGATTGTCCGCCCATGTCCGTGCGTATCCAGCCGGGATGCACGGCGAGCGCCCGGATCCCTCTTGGCTTCAGCTCTTCGTTGAGCTGCTTCGTGAACATCGACAGCGCCATTTTGGACAACGCGTACGGATAATCTCCGCCGTACGCGCCCGCGAAGCTGCCCGCGTCCGAAGCGACGTGCACGACGATCTCCGCGCCCGACATGCTCTCCCGCATGAGCGGCGTCAAATGCTTGGCTACGATCAAGGGTCCGTAGAGATTCACCTCGAACGTGCGCTTCAGATCGTCCAGCTCGAGCGAGGCGATCCCGCCGCTGCGGCCCAGCAGAACACCTGCATTGTTCACTAGCGCGTCCAGGACGAAGCCTTCGTCCCGCAGCTTCGCGGCGAGCGTCTGCGCCTGCGATTCGTCCGCTACGTCGAGCGCCTCGATGCGCACCAGCCCCGGATAGCGTTCGGCGAGCTGCGCAAGACCGTCGGCGGGGCGGCCTGCGTCCCGCACGCAAGCGACCACCACGTGGCCCCGGGCGGCCGCGATCTTGGCCAGCTCGTATCCGAGGCCTCTTGCAGCGCCGGTTATCAACAGGTTCATCGGTCGTTCTCCAGCAACTCGACCAACAGCTTCAGCTCGGACGACGTATCCATATAGGCATAACGCCCGCCGGTATATTCGCCCTTCTGCAGCAGCTTGTGGCCATGGCGGCCGAGCAGTTCGATTTTTTCTTGCATCCCTTCAATAACGAAAGCGATATGGTGAAAGCCTTCGCCGTCCCGATCGAGCGACTCGCGCCAGGTGCTCGGGCGTTCGTCCGGTTCGATCAGCTCGAGCTGCAGGGAGCCCATGTCGAAAAACGCCAGCTTCGCCCGCGCCTGCGAAGGCTGTCCGCCGTACTCGGTGCGCGCGATCTCCGGCGCGTCCGTCCAAAACCAGGACGGCTTGTCGATACCGAAAAAATCGGCGTAGGCTTGGGAGGTTTTCTCGATATCGCGGACGACCAGTCCGATTTGCGTGATCGTTTTGTTGCCCAGCAAGTTCTTCTCCACATTTAACCTCTCCTCTGTCGCTTAATGTTAGCTGCTTGCTGTCTGACGTTTATTGCGCGACCGGACGGCAGGACTCCCGCCGGATGAGCTTGGATCTGGACATGTAACGGATCGCCGTGCCGTCGGCGCCCTCGATATGACCGATTACGTAATCCGTCAGACTGCTCATCATCTCGCCGAAATCGATCCCCACCGTCGTCAGGGCCGGCTTGTACCTTGCGCTCAACGCGTGATCGTCAAAGCCGATAACGGACATATCCGCCGGCACCGACATACCCGCCTCCTGAAAGGCGCGGATCGCGCCGAAGGCCACGCTGTCGTTGGCCATGATCATGGCCGTAGGCAGCCGCTTCTCTTCCTCCAGCAGCTTGCGGATCGCCTGGTAGCCCGCCTCTTCATGAAAGGATCCCGGTCGCACCCAAGGCTCATGCACCTCCAAGCCATGCTTGCGCATCGCGGCCAGGAAGCCGTTGTACTTGTCGACGCCGGAGTAGCGGTTCATGTCGCCGTTCACGATGCCGATGTCGCGATGCCCGAGCTCGCTGAGGTAGTCCACTGCCAGGCTCATGCCGTGGGCATTGTCGAAGTTGGCGACGATCCGGTTGCCTTCGTTCTTGCCCGGCAAGTGCTGGTCCACGATGCCGATCGCGAAGCCCTCCGCGATCAGCTCCTCGATGAACGGCTCCTCGTTGGACGCGCCGATGAAGATGCCCCCGTCCACGCGCCGCTGGTAAAAAGCGTCCTTGACGCCCCGCACGTTGTCCGCGTCCGACGTGTTGCGGATAATATAGGTCAGTACGTAGTAGCCGCGCGCGGACGCATGCTCGACGACGCTCGCGAGCAGCAGGTTGGTCAGCATGTCGCCGGAGACGCGCCCGGCTTCGATGACGAACAAGCCGATCGTCCTCGTGCCCTTGCCCGCGAGCACCTGCGCCGACAGGTTCGGCACGTAATGGTAGGCGTCGATGACCTCCATGACCTTCCTGCGCGTCTCGGGCGGCACGTTGGCGTAGTTGTTGATGACGCGGCTGACCGTGCTCCGGGATACGCCTGCGAGCCTGGCGATCTCGACCGAGTTGATTTCTGTTTTCTTCATGTATATCCACCCTTTTAGAACCGCGAATCCGGGATTGTGAACGCGCGTTTACACCATTATTCTAACGAATCTGCAGTTCGCGGTCAATCCCCGGCCCGGCGTTTCGACATTGACAATATACATTGCATTCATGTATTATAATATATTAGACAAGTGTTAACCCTCTTATTTTTCCTCTCAATAGGGGTCGATCCCCTCCCGTTCCCACACATCATTCCTTTTTACCAAGGCTGCTGGAAGGACACGAATTCAAGACTGGCGCGGTCATTGGAGCCGCAAGAACGACTGAGAGGCAGGGCTTTCGTTGCTTTCGTGCATGTGATTTACAGGAAAAATTGCGCGGTTTCGCTTGTATAGACGTAGACGCTTCAATCGCATAGCAACAAAAATCAGACCCCCGCAGGTACCCTGCGGGGGTCGTCCAATTAGGCGGAAAACTGTCCGCGCGAACGCGGACAGACAATCGTTAGCCGACGATCATGTGCATTTCGGCTCCCGCTTCCCCTTCGGGCAGCGGATTTTTCGGTTTGGAGAGCAGCACGCCGAGCACCAGGCCGACGACGGCCACGCCAGTCAGCACGAGGAACGTGAAGCCGAACGCATCCGAGTACGTATGAAGGTCCGGCGCCTGCAGCTGCTTGTCGGTCATAATATCCTTCATCCGCGACGCGGACAGCGTCGTAAGTCCCGCAACCGCGAACGACATCATGACCTGCTGCGCGGCGTTGGTGAGCGAAGTCACGCGGCCGACGAGATTTTGCGGAGCGGATTGGATCAGGTACGTGTTGAGCGGCATCATGAACAGTCCCATTCCTGCGCCGAGCAAGGCCAGCGGCAGGATAATCGCGCTCACACCGGCTTCGGCGGAGATGCCGGACAGCAGGAAGGCGGACGCCGTGGTAACGATCATGCCGGCGAGCACGAGCGGGCGGGCGCCGAACTTGTCGCTCAGCTTGCCGCCGATCGGCATCATAATCGCCGAAGCGAGCGCCTGCGGAATCATGATCAAGCCGGTCTCGAACGCCGTATATCCCTTCGCCTGCTGCAGGAACAGCGGGACGAGGAACATCGTGCCGAACAAGGCGATCTGCGACACCCATTGGACGATAATACCGCGGGTAAACGTGCTGGAGCGGAATACGCGCAGCTCGAGCAGCGGATCGCGGCGCTTGAGCTCTACGATGATAAACAGGATGAGGGCGACGACGCCGATTCCGATACCGGCCAACGTAGAAGGCGCCGTCCAGTTGTTGCCCGTCGCGACCGTCTTGCCGCCTTCGGATACGCCGTAGACAAGCGCGGCGAAAGCGATCGGCGCAAGGATAATCCCGAGCATATCGAGCGAAGCGACGGACTGGCGATCCATCTTGGGCAGCGTGCGAATGCCGAGAAAGATGCCGACGATGCCGATCGGCAGGTTCAGCAGGAAGATCCATTCCCAGCTCGCGTAGTCGACGAGCCAGCCGGCGATAACCGGGCCGAGCGCAGGCGCGAGCAGGATCGGGATCCCGAGCATGCCCATGACCTGGCCGACCTTGCCCGGAGGCGACAGTCTGTAGATAAAGGCCATGGCGATCGGGCTGACGACGCCCCCGCCGAGACCTTGAAGAATACGGAATGCGATGAGCATCTCGACCGAATTGGACAACGCGCACAGAAGCGAACCGATCGTGAACAGGCCGATCGCGATCAGGAACACCCGCTTGGCGCCGAAGCGATCCGACAGCCAGCCCGCAAGCGGGATAACGGCGGCCTGGGCCAACGCGTAGCCGGTAACCGTCCATTGGACGAGAGACAAGCTGTTCTGTTTGAATTCGACCATCAGCTGAGGCAGGGCGACGTTCACGGCCGTCCCGTCCAGGATGACCATAAATATGCCGACGATGATGGCGATCAGCGGCGCGAATACATCCCGGATGGATGTCGGCTGACCTTTCGATGCAGCATTGGCTTGCATTGTAGCGCTCCACTCTCCCTTTAGAGTAGCCGCTTGCCCCTGCGCCTCTCTCTTGACCTATCGTGCCGTTGACCGCCGAGAGGCTTCAACGTTACAATAGACTCACTTAAGGCTATAAAGGCCGACGGCTTCTTTAAGCGGACATCTGTCCGCTTTTCAATGCCATGTTACCGGACAATTGTCCGTTTGTCAACGCGAAGTTCTATTCATGATGAAAGGAGCGTCCTCGATGATCAAGCCGCGCAAACGCAGCGACGCCGCCGAGAATTGCCGCCTGATCCTGCAGGCCGCGAAGAAGCTGTTCGCGGAGCAGGGCGTCCAGACGGTCAGCATGCATCAGATCGCCAAAACGGCCGGCGTCGGCCAAGGCACGCTCTATCGGTGTTACGCCCACAAGGGAGATCTGTGCGCCGCGATTGCCGAGCAGGTCGGCATGGATACGGTGAAGCAGCTGGAGGCGTTTTTGCTGAACCACAAGGACCTGCCCGCCTCCGAGCGGATCGGCGGCGTGCTTCAATACATTATTCAGTTCATCGACGAAAAATTTCAGCTTCTGCTGCCGATCCACACCGTCCATGATTGCGAGGACGAGTCCGCCTACTTCCGCTCGCCGATGTACCGCCTGGTCTGGGATAAGCTGACCGGCCTGTACGCCGAGCTGGAGCCCGGGTACGATGCGGGCGCGGCAGCGCAGCAAGACAACGCGAGAGCCACTGCCGCGCAGGAAAATAACGCGAACCCCGCAACCGTACGGGAAGAAGATGCGGGCACCGCTACCGCTCTGGATAGCCATGCGAGCCCCGCAGCAACATTGGAAGGCCCCCAGAAAAAGCGCGACGCCGCCTGGGAGCGCGCCACTGCCAAAGCGCACATCCTGCTCAGCTCCCTGCATCCTGCCGGCATCATCCATATGCGCGAAAGCATGGGGCTGACCCGGGAGCAGATCACGCAATATTACTGCGAGCTATTCGCTCGGTAGATTAGCTGACGGGGGGCAGCGGACCACCGGAGGGTCCGACTGCAGTCCGATCTAGCCGTTGAAATCCAAGGTTTGCGGCGGCTCGCGGACCACGCAGCCGTTCAGCCGTTAATTTAGCGCAGCAAGCGATTTGCCGGGCGTATGCGGACTGTGATACCGTTAAGTCGCTCCAATCGGCGCCTTAAGCCCGCATTCGCAAGCAATAGCGGCTGCTGTGTCCGCCAATTCCCTGTAAACCTCCGATACGGCGCAAATAGCGGATCCCGAGTCCGGTTCCGGGCGTGCGAACCACCAAGGCATCCGCCCAGACGGCGACGCACTCCTTCTCCGACGCCCATATATAGCTTTCATACAAAAAGCTGCAACCCCGTCGCGAGGACGGAGCTGCAGCTTTTCCTTTTCATCAGGAGCTATAGTACGAGCTTTTCGCCGTTTGCTTGGTCGGGCGCTTGGCCTCCGATACGTTTCTGGCGAACCAGCGCTCGGCCAGCACGACCGCCGGCAGCACCAGCTCGACGAGCGTGATTGCGGCGACCAGATCGAGGATTACGTGCTGCTTGATGAATTGCGTCGACAGGATGATCAGCCCCGAGCCGATGCCGATCAGCGTCAGGCTGCGGCGGGTCTTGAAGGTGCTGCTGGCGAGAATTCGGAAAACCATGTAGCTGGAGAAGCAATGAATGCTCGGGAAGCAGTTAAACGGCTGATCGCGATGATAAATGTAGGCCACCAGCCGCGTGAACGGGTCGCTGCCGCTAAGAGGCGGCCGCGGCACGGTCGTCTGAAAAACGCTGTAAACCAGATAACAAAGGAGCGCGCACAGCGTATACGTGATGACTCCGCGATAGAACGTCCGCACGTCTTTTACGAAAAAATAAAGCAGGCACACATAGATGAACACGATCCATACCGAATACGGCAATGCAAACCACTTGATAAAAGGAACGGCGCGGTCGAGCGGCGTCACCAAATTCCACACATGGCCGTCCATCTGGTTTACCGCCGCATACATCATCCCGAGCACCGGGAAAACCAGCATCGCGAGCAGCGGAGCGAATCTTTTGGCGTACGCCTTTATATTTTTATTCATGAACGTCCCCCCTCCCCCGATCCGCTACTTGCGCTCCGGCAGGGAACGCACGTAACCGTCGGACATGCTGAGCAGCTTCATGGCGTTGTCATAGTTCGTGCGGCTGTTGCCGCCCGTCGTCTCTCCGCCGTCCTTGAAGCCGAGCGTCCGCCCGTCCTCGAAGCCCGTGCCGGAGATGAACATTCCGCTGTCGTCGATATAGGAGCCCGTCGGCAAATAATAGCGTTCGGGCAGCATATTGCCGGTTGAATTGAGCAAATCTTGGCCAAAATGAAGATGATCGGACATCGACAGGCCGGCGAGATTCGCAACCGTCGGGAAAATATCCGATTGACCGCCAAGCGTGCCGATCGTGCGATGCTCGGCCGCCCCTGCCGGCAGCTTGATCAGCAGCGGGATATTGAGCATATCGGTCAGCTCGTAGTCGCGGCCGAGCAGCTCCTTCATAAGCTTCTTCTCGCCGGACGTCAGCGAGTAAATGGGCAGGCCCTGATGGTCGCCGTACAGCACGACCGTCGTATCGTCCCACAGCCCGCGCGCCTTCAGATCGGCGATCAGCTCGCCGAGCGCGTAGTCCGCATAATTCTGCGCGCGGATGTAATCGCCGACGAGCGTGCCTTTAAAGCGGTCCGGCAGCTCCATCTTGTACTTGCGCGACGGAATCTTGTACGGATGGTGGCCGGACATGGAGATCAGCTGCGCGTAGAACGGCTGGCCGCTCGCCGCCATCTCCGCGAGCTTCGCCGTAGACTTGGCGTACAGCACTTCGTCCGAGGCGCCGAACATGACCGTGTCCTCGTCGCCGAACAGCTTTTTATCGTAATACGTCTGCCAGCCGAGCGCCGGATACAACTCGGTGCGGTTCCAGAACACGGCGTCGTTCGTATGGAACGTCGCGGTATCGTATCCGTTCGCGCCGAACAAACGCGGCATGCTGGGCAGTTCTCTGTCCGCGTATTCCTGCGAAGCCGCGCCGTGGCTCGGCACGAACATCGACGTGTTCACGACGAACTCGGCGTCCGCCGTGTTGCCCTGCCCGACCTGCTGATAGAAGCGGTCGAAGTAGAGGCTCTCTCCGACGAGCGCGTTCAGATTGGGCGTAATGACCTGGCTGTCCACGGACTTGCCGATGAGGAAGTTCTGCAGCGCCTCCATCTGGACGACGAGCACGTTTTTGCCGCTTGCCTTGCCCCAGTAGAGCGGCGTGCCGGCCGGCGGCACATAGCCCTTGAGCTGGTCGATCTGCGCCTGCGTGATGCCCGAGACGTCGACTTGCTCGTCTTTGGAGGGCGCGAACGCAGCGTAGACCTCATAGTTGATGATGCCCATCTTTTCCGCCTGCACGACCTCGTTCATGCTATGCCGGTAAGGCCAGACGGTGAAAATGCAAGCAGCCAGCGACAGCACGCCGATGACGGACAGCACGCTGCGCCGCTCGCGGATCTTGAGCCCGCGTCCCCAGGCGCGGAACGACTTGCTCAGGCACAGCAAGAGCAACAGCACGACGAAGTCGGTATAGATGAGCAAGAAATAAGGATGGAGCAGCGAGAAGACGCTCCCCTTGACCTCCGTAACCTGGTTCACTTGCTGAAGCGCATGATAGGTGACGATGACGCCGAAATACTTATAATACATAATCACCGCAAAATAGACCGATGTCAGAACGCCGTTCGCGGTCAGATACAAGCCGAGCTTGCGCCTGGGCGCGAGCAGCTCGATCAGGCAGAAGACGACCCACACGGACGGCAGGCCCGTCGCGAGCGGCGGCCACAGCCGCCAGCCCTCGAAGATGACGTACCCGGCCAGGTACATTTTCAGAATCATCAAGAGGGAAAACAACACAAACGGCTTCGTGAGCCAAAACCGTACCCGCTGCCATGCCATCATAAACACAAGACCGTCCCTCTATTTAATATAACCCGCAGGCCAAAAATACCGATTAAATGTAAACTGCAAGTAAAAGCCGACCAAATCAACTTCATCATTATAGACCTTTGCCGCCTCCAAATAAAGCGATGCATGCAATTGCCAGCCGCCGTCCGAATCGGGCCTGCCGCACGCTTCGCGCGTGGAAAAAATAAGCTATAATGTGGACATAACGAAAGGAAGTGTGCGAACGTGGCCATTCGATATACAAGACCCTACGACGAGATTTTGGATGAGCTGTCCGAGGCGCTGGCGACCATCCCGGACTGCTACGATACGTTCGAGATGGAGGCGCAAGATTGGGCGGACCTGACTCAGGCGGAAAAGGACGTATGCATCCGCACGCTTGCCGACGACCTCTTCTATGTGCTGGGCGCGGAAAAATCGGCGAGCGCCGGCTCCGGCAGCGTCGAGTACGACAAGGCGCATCATGTGATCAAGGTCGTGTCGACGCCGCAGCTCGTTCATATCGTGGGCCTCAGGGAGAAGGCTTGATTCTGCCCTGTGCATTGCGATTCCGGCCTTGTCCTGGCGCTGTCAAGCCAATAGCAAAAAAAAGCCCTTCGCACATAAGGCGCGAGGGCTTTTGCTCGTGCAAACCTCGTTGCAAATGAAGTTTAAAAACCGATTCCGACTACGTGCCTGATTGAACGATCCGATACGGCCTGTCAAACGGATTGTGCACCGCATACGCTTCGACGGCACCGTCCCGCCAGCTCATATCCAGGCTGAAGCCGCCTCTCAGCCGCAGGCCGCGGAGCTCGCCGCTTGACAGGCTTGCGGGCAGCGCCGGCAGCAGGCGAAGCTCGTAGCGCTCGATCCGGCCCCGGGCATCCGTCACCGGACTGGACTGGGCGATCGCCTCGAGAATCAGGGCCGGCACGCCCCCGCTGATATCGGCGTTAAATAGCGAAGGTCCGTAATCGTGGGAGGATGCGAATGTGGCGTAATAGTTGTTGTTCGCCATCGATTGCAGCATCATCTCAACCATTTCCGCGTCCTGCAGATGCGCGGCAGCCATCCCCATC
The DNA here is from genome assembly GCF_042649185.1 of Cohnella sp. GCM10012308. Lineage (NCBI taxonomy): Bacteria > Bacillati > Bacillota > Bacilli > Caryophanales > Paenibacillaceae > Cohnella > Cohnella sp. GCM10012308. The sequence continues at coordinate 80,259 of NZ_JBHRYU010000008.1, read as the reverse complement.
TGCACGAGCCCGAAGGCCATCGTGCCCTGCTCGTTCTTTTTCCGCTCCCGCTTCAGCCGGTACGCCGTCTCGCACGCTTCGTACAAGGCGCGGTCGCGCCGGATCTCCTCGGGAATGTCGTAGTAGAGCATGTACAGCTGCGAGGCATGGCGGTGATCGTAGTTGTCCTCGTATTGCGGCGCCGCCCATTCCTTGAGCGCTCCGTCTTCGTTGACCTGATAAGCCGGCATTTTCGCGAGCATATCCTCCCATTTACCGACCGGCTCGTCCACGAGCCCTAGCGTCCGGCAGCCCACGATCAGGTTGGTGAACAGCGCCTTCGCGACCGCGATATCCATCGTCGCATTGACCGTTGCCGAACTATTCCGATGCATAGGCGTGTTTTCCGGCGAATAGGAAGGGCTGAACAGCCAGCGGCCGTCCGCATCGGGGATCAGGAAGTCCTCGTAAAACAAAGCCGCTTCCTTCATAAACGGCAGCGCGCGCGTCCTGAAGAAGTCGTCGTCCCCCGTGTAGAGCCAGTAGTCGTAGTAGAAATGAGCGGCCCAAGCCGCGCCCGCCGTCCAGAACAGCATCGGATAAGCCGTGCTGAAGTGGATGTCGTAGCCGCCGGCGCTCGTGCGGGAGGGAATATGAATGCCCCGGCAGCCGTAGAGCCGCCTGCTGTTCTCCCGGTAATGCGCCAGATTCGCTTCCTGATAGTCGAAGTAGCTCAGCAGGCTCTCAAAGTCACCCGACGGCAAGAGGCCCGATATCGCGGTCTGCACGTTGCCGTTCTGCGTGTAATCGCTGCTCCACGGAACATGGCAGGCACCGGCCCACACGCCTTGCAGGTTCGGCGGCAGCCCGCCGCAGCTGGATAAGATCTCGTAGCGTCCGGCGTTGAAAATTTTCTCCATGAACGAAGCCGGCGCGCCGCCGATTTGCCTGCCCGCGGCCCATAGCGCCTCGTCGTCTGCGTGCGCCGCGTCGTCCTGCAGCCGCAGCGAGATGCGCGAATAGCGCGCTTGATGGACCGAGGAGTGCTCGCGCAGCAGCTGCTCGTAGGAGGCCGGCAGCGCGGACAGCCGGCCGGCTTCATGCGCGGCGGAGAACGCGGTCACATCGTCGATGGCGACGAGCGACACCAGAATCAGAGCCGTTTTGGCCCCTCTGACCGATACCGTCGCATCCGCGAACGACACTTCTCCGTCGCAGGCCGCCACGATCGCTACGGTCGCATAGCCGGCGCCGGTCCCCGCAAACTCCCGGATCCGGACGACAGCCTGCCCCGCGTCGCCCGGATGCGCGATGAATGCGGGTTCGGCGTAAAAATGGGACCGATAAAACTCGGCATCCGCTTCCGTATAGAGCGGCTCGCCCAGCGTCAATTCATAATCGGCCGCCTTCCCGCCCGCGTCCAGATGGATGACGCACGCCTGCGCGGTTCTCGATGCAAAGACGCGTCTTGCGAACGCACGGTCGCCGTCCTCAAACCGGACGCTCGCTTCGCCGTTCTCGAAGTCGAGCGAGCGGCGGTATTCGGCGCCGCCGTCCGCCAGCTTCGTCCCGATGCGCAGCTCCGCCGCGGGGAAGAAGGGCTCGGTCCATACGAGCCTGTCGTCGCCGTCATGCGCCTGCCGGTATAAATCCACGATCGTCTCGGAGGCCTCGGCCTCGCGCCCCGCCGCGATGAGCTCGCGGATCTCCGGCAGACGCGGCGCCATCGCGATCGGCTCGATCCCCTGATTGAAGGGGATAAAAAGCCGCTCGTGCGCCAAAACGATGCGCTCCGATGCGGCCTCCCCCATCACGATCGCCCCGATCGTACCGTTGCCGCACAGCATGCCTTCCTCCCAGCGCGCCGCGGGGCTGGTCAACGTATATCCGTTCCGGTTCATATACGATACTCCTTCAGTTAACTATTAATAAGGCTGAATATTAATAAAGTTGAGTATTAATAATGCTGAATATCGATAAGGCTTAATATCTATTCGCTATATCGTTAACGCGGCTGACAACTTACGAAGCGAATCGACTTGACTTGCGAAGCCGCCTCCTGCGCGTCGCCCTCCATCAAGGCATCATAAAGCGCTTTCTTTTCAGTATAGCATGCAGAGGAGCCTAAGCGCCGTCTAAAAGCGTCCGGGGCTGTGGTATAATGAAATATTACCATTCGCGCGCGCTGCCGCGGGGAAGGAAGCTTAAGCATGATTTATCATCCGTCCCTCCAGCAGATCAAGCTGCTGTGCGGGCAAACCGCTTACGAGCGCGGCATGAAGCTGGATAAAGCGGGCAAGGCGATGGCGGCCGACGAGCAGAAGGACGAACGCCGGTACGACGCGTACGTATGGGGAGCCGAAGGGCGCCGAAGCGTGCGCATCGACCTGGGCGACTCCGGCATCGTAGACGCAAGATGCGATTGCTCGGCCGCGCATTCGCAATATTATTGCGAGCATATCGCGGCCGCGCTGATCCATCTCCACGAAGAGCGGGCGCCCGAGCCGGAGGAGCGTCCTTTTCCCGCGATGCCCTCCGTCAAGCGCGAAGCGCTGATCCCGACCCGCGACCTGCTTTTCACAAAAGGGTTGATCTCGTTGTTCGACGGCCCCTCCGGGTCGCCCGAGGCGATCGAAGATACCGGGACCGAGGCCGGGGAGATCGTCCCGCTCGACGTCGAGTTCATCTGCAAGGCCGTAACCGAGAACACCCGCTCTCCGCTGCTTGCCGTCGAGATGAAGGTCGGTCCGAAGCGTCTCTACGTCGTGCCCAAGCTCAAGGAGTTCCTCGAACGAATCGAGCTCGGACAATCTTGCGTGTTCGCCAAGCATTTCGTATACGATCCCGCCGTTCACGTCTTCAAGCCCGAGGACCGCGCGATCGTCGACAAGCTTATCGTCGTCGCGCGCAGCGAGGCCGCGTACCGCGACGCCTTCCGCGCCGCTCCCGGCGGCATGGCCCTGTCGATGGACCGGCTGCTCATCCTGCCGCCGCTCGCCTGGGAGGACCTGCTGCCGTTATTTGCGCGCGCCAACGTCCGCTTTGAGTACGGCATGCGGACCGCAGACACCGTCACGGTGACCGAGGAGCCGCTCCCCCTCGTCTTTGAGCTGGACAGCGCCGAGGACCTCGAAGGCTACCGGCTGGACATCCGGGGTCTAGAGAAGCTCGTCATCCTTGAAAATTACGGCTGCGTGCTCGCGGACGGAACGCTCCACCGCACGGGCGACGCGACGATCCGGCGGCTGGAGGAGCTCAAGCGGATGTTCGCCTACAAGCCGGCCAAGCAAGCGCTCATCGCACCGGCCCAGATGGAATCCTTCTTGGACCGCGTCGTCCCTTCCCTCAAGCGGATCGGGCGGGTCGACATCGCGCAGCCGATCGCGGACCGTATCGTCAGCCCGCCGCTTGCGGCGCTGCTCGATCTCGACTGGCTGAACGGCAGGCTGCTCGCGCGGCTCACTTACCGGTACGGCGACAAGGAGATCAACGCACTGCAGGCGGACAGTCCGCTGCGGCGCGACGCCATCGAAAATGACGCCATTCTCGTACGCGACGTCGATACGGAGCATCGGATCATGGCCCTGATCGAGCGCGCATCGTTCAAGTACAACGGCAGCGAGCTGTATCTGGAGGAGGAAGACCTCATCTACCGGTTCCAGTACCGGCTGCTGCCCGAGCTCGAGCGTCTCGTCCAGGTTAACGCGACGGCGCCGATGCGGCGCCTCATCCAGGATCTGCCTCCTGCGCCGCGCATGACGATCGACTACGACGCGCATGCCTCCTGGCTCGAGGTGCGCTTCGACGTCGAGGGCATCGACGACGACGAGATCCGCGACATCCTGCGCAACCTGGTCGAAAAGAAGCCTTATTACCGCCTGTCCGGCGGCGGCCTGCTGTCGCTCGAGGACGCGAGCTATGCCGAGATCTCCCGGCTCATGGACGAGATGGGCATCCGCAAGTCCGAGATCAAGGGCGCACGGCTCGATCTTGCCGCCGTGCGCGGCTTGCCGCTCATGGACGCGGACGTTCGCGGCGGCAGCGTCAGGCTCACGCGGGCGCTGCGCGAGCTGCTCGACAATATGCGCAATCCGGACAATCTCGATTTCCCGATCCCGGACAGCCTGACGGCAACTTTGCGCGACTACCAAAAGTTCGGCTACCAATGGATGCGCACGCTTGCGCACTACCGGTTCGGCGGCGTGCTCGCGGACGACATGGGCCTCGGCAAAACGCTGCAAGGCATCGCCTTTATCGCATCGGTCGTAGAGGAAATCCGCGCCACCGGGCGTCCCGCGCTGATCGTGTCGCCGGCTTCGCTTATCTTCAACTGGAAGCACGAGCTCTCCCGCTTCGCGCCCGGGCTCCGGGTCCGTATGGCCGCCGGCGACAAGCAGGAGCGCTTAGGCACGCTCACCGGCATGGAGGACGCCGACGTCGTGATTACCTCCTATCCGCTGTTGCGCCGCGATATGGAGCTGTACGGAGAGCTCAAGTTCTACTGCCTCTTCCTGGACGAAGCGCAGGCGATCAAAAACCATGCGACCCAGACCGCGCAAGCCGTAGGCCGCATCCAAGCGGGCATTCGCTTCGCGCTCACCGGCACGCCGATCGAGAATTCGCTCGACGAGCTGTGGTCGCTGTACGACGCCGTCTTCCCCGACCTGTTCGGCAGCCGGCGCGAATTCGCCTCGCTCTCCCGCGAGCTCGTGGCGAAGCGCGTGCGCCCCTTCCTGCTGCGCCGGATGAAGCGCGACGTGCTGAAGGAGCTGCCCGACAAGATCGAGACGCTGCAGCATTCGGAGTTGACCGACGACCAGAAAAAGCTGTACGTCGCGTATCTCTCCAGGCTGCAGACCGAGACGCTGCAGCAGCTCGAGCACGACGGCTTCCAGAAGAGCCGCATGCGCATTCTGGCCGGGCTCACGCGGCTGCGGCAGTTGTGCTGCCATCCTTCGCTGTTCGTCGAAGGCTATGAAGGCAGCTCCGGCAAGCTCGACCAGTTGCTCGAGATCGTCGGGGACGCCCTGGATGCGGGCAAGCGGATCCTGCTGTTTTCGCAGTTCACCTCCATGCTCGCCATCATCCGCGAGGAGCTGTCGCTGCGCAGCCTGCCCTGCTTCTATCTGGACGGCCAGACGCCTGCGGCAGAGCGCGTAGAGCTGTGCCGCAGGTTTAACGAGGGCGAGAACGACATTTTCCTGATCTCGCTGCGCGCGGGCGGCACGGGATTGAACCTGACCGGCGCCGATACGGTCATTCTGTACGACCTGTGGTGGAACCCCGCCGTCGAACAGCAGGCTGCGGACCGGGCGCACCGGATCGGGCAAAAAAACGTCGTGCAGGTCATCAAGCTCGTCGCCGAAGGGACCATCGAGGAAAAGATGGTCGAGCTGCAGCAGCGCAAGCGCGACCTCATCGCAGAGGTCATCCAGCCGGGCGAAGAGAGCCTCTCCGCCATGACCGAAGACGAGATTCGCGAGCTGTTGAACATTTAATCCAATATTTGTTGTCCCATATTGATTGTAAATTAAAACTTCGGGGTATAAAATTCATGAAATATTCGCCACTAACACTGGCGTACTACATATCATCCTACTAAGGAGTGATTTTTCATGAAACAACCCATGAAGAAGACCGCCGCATTGCTGCTTGGTGCCGCCATCGCTTTGTCCGCCACAGGTGCAGCCGCTTACGCTGAGGATACTGCGCCAATGCCTTCGAAGCTGTGGTTCCAGGTCGGCAACTACAACATCGGCATCGACGACAACGTGGAGAAGCTCGACACGACGCCATATATCGAGAATGGCGTGACGTTCGTGCCGTTCGCGGTCATCGCCGCGAAGTCCGGCGCCCGCATCAACTACAACGGCAAGCAGACGATTTATATGAAAAAGAGCAACAACAAAGATACGTACACGTTCACGATCGGCTCCGACAAGTACGTGTTCAACGGCGAAGAAATGACGCTCAACGCCAAGCTGACCGTCAAGAACGGCCGCGTCGTCGTCCCGCTTCGCGACATCGGCACGCTGCTGGGCTGGAAGGTCGCATCGTACGATAACGAGAAGAAAATCGTGCAGATGACGATGTAAAATGTAAATCTTATAAAATATAAATCCAGTTAAAGACGGGCACCCCTGCGGGTGCCTGTTTATCATGGAACCGAACCGCCAAAAGATTGCTCCGTATTGATGGGTTCTAACAGGATAGGCACTGCTCATAGGCTCAAACAAGCATAGTCGCGTCTATTAGGCACGTTTCGGGAAAGCAGGTGTTAGCATGACGATTGAAACGACAAGCCCAGAGCCTCGTTCGCTCCTCGAAGAGGCGCTGCGGCATGCCGTCATGCGTCAGCAGGAGGCGATTGCGGGCTTCATACAGGCCGCCGCCCTGCATCTGCATATCAGCGCGCGCTCGATCGCCGAAGGCGTCCATCGCAGCGAGGTAGCGGCCCCGAGCGCCAAGCCCCTCGCCGATGCGGCGGCCGCCGCAGCTGAACGCGCCCGGAAGCTGGACGAGCTGCAGCGTCTCGCCTGGGAGATCGCGCACGATCTGAACGTCCCGCGACCGCCTTCCTCCCTCCGGCGGCCTCCCGCAACGAGCGAAGCAGCCGTTGCGAACGTTCGATTTACCAACCCGGAGAAGGCGGCACCGGCCTGGATCGCATCGCCAAACCTGCGAAAAAAGTAAAGACCTTCCGCGCGCTCGAATACGAGCGCTAAATCGCTAAATAAAGAAGTCTCGTCCCGCGAATGGAATTCGCATGGACGAGACTTCTTCTTTATAACCTTATTTGGCTGCAGCCTCTTCCTCTTCTGTCGGCGCGACGTAGGCCTTCTTCGCCACGAACGCGCCCTTCGCGTTGATCAAGCCTTCCCAGTCGCCCTTGATCGCGTGCGCCAAGCCGTCCTTGAACGCATCCGCCTGATCGAACGCCGGCTCGATGACGACCTCGCCCTTTTTGTTGATATAGCCGTACTTGCCGTCCTGCTCGAACACCGCCAGGCCTTCGCTGAAGTCGCCGACATCGTCGTAGTCCGCCTCGAATGCCGTCTTGCCGGTCTTGTCGATGAATTGAACGACGCCGTCTTTAACGACCGCGGCAAGTCCGTTGCTGAAGGAGTAGCCCTCCTCGTACTGCGCCGGAATCGCCCACTCGCCCTTCGCGTTCAGGTAGCCGAACACGCCGGTCGATTGCTCGACGCCGTCGGCTTCGGTGCTTACGAGCGTCGATACGAGCGCGAGGCCATCCTTGAAGTCCGATACGGACTGATACTTCGCGGGAATGACGAGCTTGCCCGTCTTGTCGATAAATCCGTAGTTACCCTCGATCTGCACGGCCGCGAGACCGCCGCTAAAGTAGAAGGCGTCTTCATACTGCGCAGGAATGACGAGTTTGCCCGTCTTGTCGATGTAGCCGAAGCTGTCGCCGCTGCGTACCGCCGCCAGTCCTTCGGAGAAGTCGAACAGCTCGTCGTAAGCCGGGCTCAGCACGACTTTTCCGGACTTGTCGATGTAGCTCTGCGTGCCGTCCTTGGACGCGACGAGCGCCAGGCCGTCTGCGAAGTCGTACGCGCTGCTGTACTGCGCCGGAATCGCGATCTTGCCGCCGCGATCCTCGTAGCCGAACGCGTCGCCTTGCTGCAGCAGCGACAGGCCGCCGCTGAACGCGCTCGCCGTGCCGTACGTCGCGCCGATGACGGACTCTCCGTAGACGTTGACGAACGAGGTGTATCCGTCCTTGGTGAACGGATGCAATCGCGTGTTCACCTCATAGGCGCCGGACGCAGCGTTCCACGAGAGCGAAGCGCCCAGCGACTCGGCGACGAAGCGCAGCGGCACGTAAGCCACGCCTCCGATGAGGACGGGAGCCGCGACGAGCGCGCTTTTCGCGCCGTTCACCTTTGCCGTCTTCGATTCGGGCTGCAAAATGATTAGGCGATTGCCTTTTTTAATAGAGATTGTATTTGTCTTGGCATCGTACTTGCCGGCTGCGCCGAGCGCGGCAGAGACGCCCGCAAGCGGGCCGTACGTCGCGCCGTTTTTCGTGACGGGCGCCCACAGGGATTGCTGGCTCGTGCCGTCCACCGACACATAAGGCTTCGCGGCAGGCGCCGCGTAGGCGCCCGGAGCTGCGGCGAAGGCGAGCGCTTGCGCGCCAATGGCGACGGCGAGCGCGGTTTTGACGATACGTTGTTGGATGCTGCGGCTATGGAACATCTCGGTTACCCCTTCATATTGGAAGATGACTGCATGTCGAGCGTGAACGCTGTCGCACCGCTTATTTCTTCAGATAGATCTGGTCGAACGTGCCGCCGTCCGCGAAGTGCGTCTTCTGCGCCTTATCCCAGCCGCCGAAGTCCTTGATCGTGACGAGGTTGAGCTTCGGAAATTGCTTGGAGTACTCGAGCGCGACCTTCGGATTGATCGGGCGGTAGAAGTTGCGTGCCGCGACGCGCTGGCCTTCCTCCGTATACAGGTAGTCCAGGTAGGCGGTAGCGACTTGACGCGTATCGTGCTTTTGCACGTTTTTCGTGACGACGGCTACGGTCGGTTCGGCGAGAATGCTGAGCGAAGGCGTGACGATCTCGAACTTGTCGCCATACTCCTTTTTCGCGAGGAAAGCTTCGTTCTCCCAGGCCAGGAGCACGTCGCCGATGCCCTTCTCTACGAACGTGGTCGTGGAGCCGCGGGCGCCGGTATCGAGGACGGGAACGTGCGTGAAAAGCTCCTTGACGAATGCCTTGGCCTTGTCGTCGCTGTTGTTGTTATGCTTCAGCGCGTAGGCCCAGGCCGCCAGGTAATTCCAGCGGGCGCCGCCGGACGTCTTCGGATTCGGCGTGATGACCTTGACGTCGTTTTTCACGAGATCGTCCCAGTCCTTGATGCCCTTCGGATTGCCCTTGCGCACGAGGAAGACAATCGTCGACTTGTACGGCGCGCTGTTGTTGGCCAGACGGCTTTGCCAGCCCTTGCTGATCAGGCCTTTCTGCTCGATCGCCGAAACGTCGTATTCCAGCGCCAGCGTGACGACGTCGGCCTCGAGACCGTCGATGACGGAACGGGCCTGGGCGCCGGAGCCGCCGTGGGATTGCTTGACGGTAACGGTCTGGCCGGTTTTCTTTTTCCAATACTTCGCGAACACCGCATTGTAATCTACGTACAGCTCCCGCGTCGGATCGTAGGATACGTTCAGCAGCGTGATGCTTTTCTTTTCGTTTTTCTTCGATACGGCCGCGAACGCGCTGGAAGTCGTCAACGCGAACGCCAGAATCACGAACATGGCGATTTGCAGGCTTCTTTTCATCTTCATCTTTGCATTCTCCCTTTGTCCCCATTTGGTTTTTTTATCGGAAAACAAAGAGGCCGCGATCCGCTTCTCCGCACGAAGAAGATGAACGACGCTAAGTCGCGTCCGTTCGTCCTCATCTCTCTTCGATCGGCAGTGCAGCGGCTTGAATGATCGGCCGGCACGGATCAAAGAGCGCAGCCTGGCGCCCGCTCGGCGCTTGTCGGTCTGCGGCGGAGAAATGCATATCGGGCCTCCGGTCGTCCGGTAGGTGAATCCATTTCTTGGAACGATCATACAATTCATTAATCCAACCTGTCAACTAGGTTTTATAAACTTTATTTTACATTTTTCTATTGACACTTTTCGGCTGCAGTTGCTACAATCGCTCCGTTAAACCTATTTTTCCAATTGGAATTAATTCAGAATTAACATTAGGGTTTGAAGGGGCGTCATACCGATGATTAAAAGAAAAAGAAGGCTTCCCATCCTGTCTGCCGCGCTGCTGGTCTCGTCTGCATTGGCCTTGTCCGCTTGCGCTTCAGGCGACGGCCAGCCGATGAACGCCGCTGCGGACGCATCGCCGTCCGCCAGCTCGGACTACAGTAAGGCGCTCACGCTGAACGGCGTTTCGCCGGACGGAACGGAGTCGCTGTTCGCCGCGTTAAACGATGCGTTCACAGCCGACTGGAAGGCTAAAACCGGGCAAGACGTCACGGTCAAGCAGACGGCGGGCCCTTCCTCCGCAGAAAAGGACGCCGTCAACGGCGGCACGCTCAAGGCCGACTTCGCGTTACTCGGCGTCGGCACCGATATCGACGAGATCCAGGCGGCGGGCCTGGTCGAGGAAGGCTGGCAGCAGCGCTATGACTACAACAGCTCTCCCTTCTATACGACAGTGGCGTTCGCCGTTCGTGCCGGCAACCCCAGGGGCATCAAGACGTGGGACGACATCGCCGCGGCGGGCGTTAAGCTCGTGACGGCAAATCCCAAGACGTACAGCGATGCCAGGTGGGCCTATACGGGGGCGTGGGCGTACGCCTTCGACCAAGCGGGCGACGAGGAAGCTGCCAAGACGTTTGTCAAAAGCGTGTACGCGAACGCTGGCGCGCTGGATGCCGACGAAGCGGCTGCGCAGGCGCGTTTTCTGGGCGGGGAAGGCGATGTCTGGCTGACGACAGAGGCACGGGCGCTCGCGCTGGCCGCCGGCGAGGCGAAGGGCAAGATCGACGTCGTCGTGCCGCCCGTAACGCTCGCCGTCGAGCCGATCGTGTCCGTCGTCGACAAAAACGCGACGGAAGCGGGCACGCACGAAGCGGCCAACGGCTACGCGGACTTTCTGTTCACCGAGCCTGCGCAGCAGATCGCCGCGGAGCATTACTACCGCCCGCGCTTCGCGTCCATCGCCGAGCAGTTCGCGACGCAGTTCCCGGAGACGACCGTGCTCACGGTCGACGACAATCTCTCGGGCTGGGAGGATCTCAACAGCACGCAATTCGCCGACGGCGGCTTGTTCGAGCAGCTGGCGGGGAAATAGGCGGGCGGTGAGGCGCGAGGTTCGGGTAATATACGACATCGCGCGCCAAGCCGCGCAAAAGCGAACAACGCTCTTCGAGGAGGAGCGTTGTTCGTTGTTTTACGTGAGTTGCTTTACGGGAGTTGTTGGAGCGAGCGCCATCGCCTTCTGTAGAGAAGGCGATCGGTCCTTTCACGCGGCTACGAGCGCCATCGCCTTCTGTAGAGAAGGCGATCGGTCCTTTCACGCGGCTACGAGCGCCATCGCCTTCTGTAGAGAAGGCGATCGGCCCTTTCACGCGGCTACGAGCGCCATCGCCTTCTGTAAAGAAGGCGATCGGGCCTTTCACGCGGCTACGAGCGCCATCGCCTTCTGTAGAGAAGGCGATCGGCCCTTTCACGCGGCTACGAGCGCCATCGCCTTCTGTAGAGAAGGCGATCGGCCCTTTCACGCGGCTACGAGCGCCATCGCCTTCTGTAGAAAAGGCGATCGGCTTTCACGCGGCTACGAGCGCCATCGCTCCACCGCAATCCCCGCGCTCTACGTTCACTCTGTCGCTCAGACCGGATTCACCTTCACAGCCGCCTGTTTGCCGCTGACTTGGATCCCGGTCTCGCGCGAGCCGTGCGGCGCGAGTTCCTTCAGCATACGCTCGATGAGCGCCTTGGCGCGCTCGCCTTCTTTGGCGCCTGCCAGCTTGACCGTGAGCTGCACGGCGTTCCCCGAGGTCAGCAGCTTCTCGGCCTGGCGCAGCTTGGTCTCGTAATCGTGCTCCTCGATCTGCGCGGTCAGCCGCAGCTCTTTGGTCTTGACCGCGCCCCCCTGGATGCGCTCCGCCTTCTTTTCCTGCGCGGCGGTCTGCTTAGCGGCGCCTCGGGCGGTCAGCTTGCACGGCGGCGGGCTGCTGAGCAGCGAAGTGCAGACGAGATCCGCCTTCGCCTCTCTCGCCATCGCGAGCGCCTCCTCCCGTCCGACGATGCCCAGATCCTCTCCGTGCAGTCCTGTCAGCGCAACCTCGGAGGCTTTTATTTTTTCGTTCATCAGCAGCATGCTGCCTCTCTCCCCTTCCCCGCCTACCCTAATCTATTAAAGGTTCAGCACGCCGTGCTGCGCGGCCGTGTGCAGATCGCGCCACACGCGATTAACCGTCTCCCGCTGCATCAACGCGGTCATGCCCAGCATCGGCCATATTTCATGCGCGGCTGCAACGGCCAAGCGGGCCGCTTCGGCACAAGCGTCGCCGACCCGCAGTACGACTTCATCCGGCAACGCGCGCGTGTCGGCGAACGTCCGCCAGGACGATTCGGTTTCCCCATAAAAACGATCGGCAACAGCCGCCAGCAATCGCCTCTGACCCGCGATCGCATCCGACACCCGTCCATATCTGCCTACATAGGCACGATCCCATTCGGCTCGTTTCGCATCCGCGAGCGCGGCGGCTTCATCGAGGAAACGCAGTCCCAGCCCCAGAACGACTGCCGCAAACGAAACCTGGGCGAACGGCAAAAACGGATAGCGGTAAATCGGATCGTCGTACCGCGGCTCGGAAGCGATATCGAAGGTCCGCGCATCCGGCACAAACGCGTCCGCAACGCGGATCGTATGGCTTTCAGTCGCCTGTAGCCCCATCGCGTTCCAGTCCCGTACGATCTCCACCTGCTCGGGCAAAAAGGCGAACGATCGGATCTCGGGTGTACGAGGAGCCCCGGCAGCAGCGTCACCGTCGACGGGACGATCCGCACTCCCGCTCCGTTCCACGATGCAATTCGCGGTGTAGAAGCTGGCATACCCTGAACCGCTGCAATATTTCCAACTGCCGTTCACGTGATAGCCGCCCGGCACCGCCTTTGCAATGCCAGTCGGATGGCCGCTGCCCGCGATGACTGCGCGCCGGTCCGCGAACAGCGTCTCGGCGGTCTCCTCCGGCAGCGTCGCCGCGAAAAAGCCGCCGCCCGAGCCGATTGTCACGAGCCACCCGAAGCTGCCGTCGGCGTAGGCCGCCTGCTCGAAAATGCGTGCGGCGTCCGGCAACGGCGTCATGCGCCCGTTAAGCTCATTCGGCACGAACAGCTTAAATAGCCGCTCCTCGTAGATTCGCTCCAGGATCTCCGGCGACAAACGGCCGTCGCGTTCAATTGCAGCCGCTGCCTCCCCGACTTGCGCCAGCAGCGCCTCCGTAATGCCCTTGCCCGATTCTCCCATGATTGCGTGCCACCCCATTCGCCGTTGTCTCTATAGGCCTTCTCTCTTCACACTGCCGTTCTCCAGGTCTTTCGGGTTGTCATCATGCACAACTCTTATGCATGATCACTCCCGCTACACCCCCACGCCAAAAATCCGCCCCTATCGTGCACAATATCGGTGCACGATCACTGCGTCGCAATCTCGCACGTCGACTTCACCCATGATGATGCACTATTCTTGTGCACGGTCCGCCGTCGCAACCTAGCGCTAGCGCATTCAACCGCTTTCGTGCACAATTCTTATGCACGATCGCAACCGCCGCACCCTCATGTCGTGATTTCGCAACTATCGTGCACAATATCGGCGCACGATCACTGCGTCGCAATCTCGCACGTCGACTTCACCCACGATGATGCACCGTTCTTGTGCGCGATCCGCCGTCGCAGTCTGGCGTTAGCGCCTTCACCCGCCTTCGTGCACAATTCTTATGCACGATCACTACCGCCGCAACTCTACGCCCCGTCTGCTCAGATCTTCCCTCACGTCTTCCCCTTCGCCCGTCCATCTCGTATGCGAACGCCGATTTCGCGGACGAGCTCGTTTACGTTCACCGGCTTGGTCATATACCCGTCCGCTCCCGCATTCAGGCATTCGTCGCCGTCCTCCGCGAAAGCCTTCGCCGTGAGGGCAATAATCGGCAGCTCCTTGCGTCCGGGCATCGCCCGGATTCTGCCGATCGCCTCCAGGCCGCTCATGCCGGGCATCATGATGTCCATGAGCACGAGATCGATGGTCGCGTTCCCGGACAGCAGGCCCAGCGCTTCGCCTCCGGAGGAGGCGGTCACGACGCCGAAGCCCTTCGCCGCCAGCGCGACGCGCAGCGAATAGACGTTGTGCTCGTCGTCGTCCACGAGCAGCAGGCGATGTGTCGCCGGTACGCCCGACGCAGCCCCCGCCGCCACAGGACGGCCAGGCGCCCGCCGGGGCTCCTCCAGCGACGCGGCCTGCTCCATTGCCGCCTGATCCATCGCGGCTGAGTCCCGCCCCGACGGCGCCAGCGTATCCGCCGCCGAGGTGACCAGCGCCGGCCATGGCAGGAGCAGCGTGAACCGGCTGCCGCGGCCAAGCTCGCTCTCGAGCCGGATATCGCCGCCCAGCAGCATCGCGAATTGCTTGGCGATGGACAGGCCGAGCCCCGTTCCGCCGTATGCGCGGCTGATCGAGCCATCCGCCTGGAAGAAGGCGTCGAAAATAATATTTTGCTTGTTTGCCGCAATGCCGATGCCGGTATCCTCGACCTCGAAGGCCAAGCCGCCTTCCGCCAGCAATCCGCCCTCGGGCACGCGCGATACGACGAACCGCACATGGCCTTCTTGCGTGAACTTCAAGGCGTTGGACAACAAGTTGTTGATAATCTGCTTCAGCCGCTGCTCGTCCGTGTGCAAATGCTCGGGCACGTCCGGCTCGCTGCGCAGCGTGAACGACAGCCGCTTGCGCGAAGCGATGGGGCGGAACAGCTCGTCCATATGCCCCAGCAGCTCGCGCACGCTGAACACCGAGCGGTCGAGCTCGAGCCGCCCCGCCTCGATTTTCGACAAATCCAGCACGTCATTGATAAGACCAAGCAGCTCCTTGCCGGAGTGATGGATGATGCGGGCGTAGCCGACCTCCTCTTCGCTGAGCCGGTCGTCGATGTTCTCCTCGAGCAGCTGCGCCAGCACAAGCACCGAATTGAGCGGCGTCCGCAGCTCGTGGGACATATTGGCGAGAAATTCGGTCTTATAGCGGGAAGCCGATTGGACCTGGGCATACATCGCCTCCAGCTCCTGCTTCGCCTGCTCGAGCGAGCGCCCCTTTTCCTCCGAGATGCGGTATTGCTTCTCCAGGCGCGCCGTATAGATCTTCAGCTTGTGCGACCGCTTGTCCTCCGTCATGAATTCCCGCAGGATGAACATGAAGGCAAAGCTTAAAAACAGGCTGACGAGAAAGGTGCCCGGCGCGATATCCACGAGATAGTGCCTGCGCGGAATGATGCCGAACAGCGCGATAAACAGCACGTTGCCCGTGTTGACGGAAATGATGATCGTGACCATCTTGCGAAGCTCCGGCCAGCGCCTGCGGCGCGACAGCCACAGAATAAAGAGGACGAGCAAGCTCATCGCGACGACGTTCAGGCAGCCCACTAGCGCCGCCTGGTTTAAGCCGAAGGACAACCGCGCGAGGCCGATGCCGAGCCCGATCACCAGGATCGACAGCCGGTTCCTTACGAAAAGCGGCGCCACGATGACGGCCAGGAAACGCATGTCGAACATGACCGTCTCCGAGAAATGGAACGCGAACCGAATCGTCGTCCATCCGCACACGATCGTGAGCAGGATGAACAGCGTTTCTTTCCATGCCGGACTCCATTTATAGACGACATATTTATAAAGCAAGCTGGCCAGGTAGAGGAGCGTCAGCATCGTGCTGACGTTAATAAAAAAGGTTCGCAAAAAAGAGCTGATATCGTTCACGGTGCACCGCCTCTTGGGGAGCTTGAATCCATTATAACAAATCGTTACCCCCTATACGCGGTCGAACGGTCTTTAGGCGGGGGCGCTGCGGCAATTATCGTCTCATGCATAACTCAAGCGTCCGCAAATAGACGTGATCGCATGCGATCACGCCTACCGAAGCCGCCAGCGGGACGCCCCAGGAACGGCACTGCCTTCAGCTGCCCTATGCGAGCAGATTAATGCCTTCCAACGCCAATCCGATAAGAAAACCGCAGACCGCGCCGTTAACGCGAATCCACTGCAGATCGCCCCCGATCTTGTCTTCCATCATTTCGATCAAGGCATCGTTGTCCAGCTTGTCGATATTCTCCTTGACGAGCTTGCCGATCTTCCAGTGATTGCGCTCGACGAAGCCTGTGATCCGCTCCTGCACCCAAGTCTGGAACAGCTCGATCACCTGAGGGTTGGCCCGGAGGCTGGCGAGCAGGCCGGAGATAGCCGGCAGCACGTAATCATCGGTGAAACGCTGCTCGCGCACAAAGTCCAGCGCCTTGACGCGCAGTCCCTCCAGCCAGCCGGACAGCTGCCGCTCGATCTCCCCGCCGTCCGCCAGCCGCGCCTTCCAGCCTTCGAGCTCGGCCAGCACGGAAGGCGATTCGGGCAGATTGCGAATGGCCCCCCGCAGCGTCTCAACAAGCATCTCGCGCAGCGGATGGTCCTCTCTCTGCTGCATCTCCGCCAGCGTGCCGACGATCGCGTTCTGCAGCAGACCGCCAATCTTCTCTTCATCCATAAAGGAGATGAACGCGTTCACGGCAAAGCCCATCAGCCCGCCGACCTGCAGATTCTGCAGCGCCGCCGCCCCGATGATGCCGAGCTGCCGCCGCGTCTCTTCGCGGGAAGCGAGACCGCCCGCCTTATCGATCAGGAAGGCCAGCGCCTTTTCTTCATAGCCTCTAGCAAGCGCCTCGTCGCTGATCTTGCGCAGCAGGCCGGCCGTATCGAGCTCGCGCAGCTTCGATTCGAGCGCGCCGGCGAGCATCGGGACGATCCGGTCCATCGGCAGCCGCTCCAGCGCGAATTCGCTCACGCGAACGGCCACGGCGGCAGCGTCCTCGCGATGCGTCTCCAGCAGATCGAGCAGCCGCTCGCCGATCTTGAACTCGGTTGTCTTGGTGACGATGCTCTCCTTGGTGAGCAGCTCCGTCTCGATCGCCTGGATAAGCGAGCGGACGACTTTGTCCCTGTTGCGCGGCAGCAGCGCCGTATGCGGGATCGGGATCCCGAGCGGATGGCGGAAAAGGGCGGTGACGGCGAACCAGTCGGCAAGTCCGCCGACGAGTCCCGCTTCGAAGCCGCCGTGGAGCAGCGCGCCGCCCCAGCCGCCCAACGGGAACGTGGCCAGAAATCCCGCTCCCATGATGCCAAGAGAAATGGCGGCCGTATGCTTAGCTTGTCCGGGCATGTTCGGTAGACTCCTTCGGCTTCAATATTCTATGTATATATGATACCCAAAAAGAGAACGGACGGGGAAGTACGGGTTTTCCCCGTCTTCTCCGTCCGTCGATGCGAATGTCATTTCGAGTCGGCGCCCGATACAGGACCGCCGTCCAGCGGCAGCCCGGGCAGCTGCTCGACGTAGCTGTCCGACATGTTCAGGAGGCGAAGCGCCGCGTTGTACTGCGCCTCCGTCGAGCCGTCCGCGCTAATGCTGTTGTCCTTGACATTGTAATTGGTGCCGTCCTCGAATCCGACGCCCGGCAGGAACACCGAGGTATCGTTGACGAACGAGCCGGTCGGCAGGAAGTGCCGCATAGGCAGCAGGTTGCTCGTGCGGTTCAAGAGATCCTCGCCAAAGTGGATCTGATCCTTGGTGGACACGCCCAGCAGGTTGGCGACCGTCGGCAGAACGTCGATCTGACCGCCCGTCTGCTCGAGCGTCTTGGAATACGTGACGCCCGGCGCGTGGACGATAAACGGAATGTTGAACATATCCGTATAACCGTACTCGCGGCCGAAAATACCTTGCATCAGTCCCTTTTCCTTGTTGTCCAGCGAGTACAGCGGCAGGCCCTGGTGGTCGCCGTAGAACACGATGACGCTGTCGTCCCACAGGCCGCTGGACTTCAGTTGTTCAAGGAATTGACCCATCGCATAGTCGGCATAGTTCTGAGCCAAAATATAATTGCCGACCAGCGTGCCGTTGTACGCCTCGGGCAACTTAATCTTGTCCTTGGCTTCGGGAATCTTGTAAGGATGATGCGCGCTCATCGAGATGACCATGGCGTAAAACGGCTTATCCTCCGCGTCCATCTTGGCGAGCTCCGGCACCGTCTTGGCGTAAAGCACTTCGTCGGAAGCGCCGAACGCGATATGGTCGTCGTCGCCGTAGAACGCTTGATCGTAATATTTGTCGAAGCCGATCGCCTTGTACAGCATCGAGCGATTCCAGAAATCTACGCTGTTCGTATGGAACGTCGCCGTATTGTAGCCGTTGGACGACATCAGCCGCGGCAGGCTCGGCAGCGCCTTATCCATATAGTCCGAAGACGTGGCCGCTTCGTGATGCGGCACATAGAGCGACGTATTGACGACGAACTCGGCGTCGGACGTCGTGCCCTGACCGACGTTGGTATAGAAGTTGTTGAAGTAGAAATCGCCGGCTGCCAGCTTGTTGATGTTAGGCGTGATCTCTTGACCGTCGATCGTAAGGCCGATCAGGAAGTTCTGGAACGATTCCATCTGAACGACGATCAGGTTCTTGCCCTTGGCAGCAGCCCAAAGCGCAGGATTCGCAGTCTGCTCTCCGCCCTTGAGCGCGTCAATCGACGGTTGATTGATTTCCTTCATGTCGATAACTTCTTCATGCACCGTGCTGTCCGCGAAAATCGTGTAAACCTCGTAATTGAGGATGCCCATGCCTTCTGCTTTTTTATTCTCGTTCATGCTGGCGTGGTTCGGCCAGATGTTAAAGATGCAGAGCGCGGCAGATACGATAAACGTCGCAAGCAGCGCGGTGCGGTTTACCTTGCGCATGCCGATGTTCGTGAACCGGGCGATATACTTGGGCCGGACCATGTAGAAAGCGAAAATGATGATATCGATAAAGATCAGCAGGTAGTACGGATCCAGCAGCGAATAGGTGCTCTCCCCGACCTTGGTCACCTTGTCGGCCTGCTCCAGCGCGTGGTACGTAACGATAACGCCGTAGTATTTGTAATACATGAGAACGGCGAAGTAGAGCAAGGTGATCGACAAGTTGGCGATCATGTAGTAGAGCACCTTGCGCTTGGACGCGAACCACTCGATCAAACAGAAGACGATCAAAATGAACGGAATCTCGGTCAGCACCGTCGCCCAGGACGGGCCGTCGTCGAAAATGACGAACCAAGCCAAGGCGCCCTTTAAGAGCAATATCATTGAAAACCATAGGATCGGCTTGGACTTAATTGCATTCCATAGTCGCATCTTCAGCACTCTCCCTCTTGCAGCATAGCCGTATTTTCAGACAGTATCCATGCGCGCACTAGTGTATTTTTGTAATCGGTCTGTAAACAACGTTTCTAATTATGCCTCGAATGCGGCGGCATGTCAAAAGACATAAGCCGCGAAAAAAGCTTAAAATCCGGCTTCTTGAGCGTTCTTCCCGGCCAAATCGAGCCGAAATGCCTCCATTGAATGGGAATAAATTGAAAAGGTCCGAAATAAATAGGACCTTCCCCTTACTTCTACTTAACATTACCCGTTCTCGGGCTTCCCTACCTTAAACGAAACAAGGATGGACATGGTTCCGTTCCGCTTCCTTAAATGTAGTTAAAATTGTTTTTAATAAGCGGACGCACATGCGAAAAGGCTCCACGGAAGGTTTCCCTCCCATGAAGCCCCGATCTCGCGGACAACCTGTTTCTACTATAGTAATAGAAGCTTTATTTGCTCACGATATCTTTGACGGCCTTGTCGAACTTGTCGAACAGCTGATCCTTGTTAATGGAGCCGCCTTGATATTCCTGCATCGCAGCGCCCCAGCCCTGGATGACGCCGTCCGGGTACCGGCCCCAGTTCCAGCCGCCGGCTTCCTTCGCCTGCTCGGATACGGCCGCGCCGAGCTGTCCGATATCCTCCTGCGTCGCGGGAATCGTGACGAGCGCGGGGATAAACTTGAATTCCTTGGTGATGTAACTCTTGCCCGTCTCGGAGGTGACCATCCACGCCAGGAATTTCTTCGCTTCTTCGGCGTTTTTGGACTTGCTGTTGACGATCCAGAAGTTCGCGGGACCGGTGTAGATATGCGCCTTGCCGCTGTCGTCGATCGGGATCGGCAGCATGCCCAGGTTCAGCTTGGCGACCTTGTCGATATCGCCCTGGATCCAGTTGCCTTGCTGGATCATCGCGGCTTTGCCGCTCGCGAACGTGGCGACTTGGGTGGCATAATCTGTCGTCAGCTTATCCTTCTGGGAATACTTGAAGACGAGATCGACGTAGTTGATCCATTTCTCGAATACGGCGTTGCCTTTAAAGGATGCGGTACCCTTCTTGTTGTCGTCGATGAACTGGATCGGGTCCGGCTGCTCGGAGAGACCGACGTTAATCGTATGATGGCCGATCGACCACCATTCGTTCGTCGTGGAGAACGGCGTGATGCCGGCGTCCTGCAGCTTCTTAGCAGCGGCCTCGAGTTCTGTCAGCGTCTTCGGCAGCTCGGTGATGCCTGCCTGGGTGAACAGGTCCTTGTTATATACGATGCCATATCCCTCGATATTCATCGGCATGCCCAGCAGCTTGCCGTCGACGCGGGCCGGCGCCGCAGCGGAATTGACGACGTCGCTTGCCCAGGATTCGCCCGACAGGTCCGTCGCGCGGTCGTAGTAGGGCTCAAGCGCCGCATAGCCTTCGGAATTGAAAATCTCGGGCTCGGAGCCCGAAGCGATCTCCGCCTTGAGCAGCGCGTTGTAATCTTCGCCGCCGCCGTGCGTTTCCACGTCGACCTTGACGCCCGTCTCCTTCTCGTACTGCTCGGCCATTTTGTTCATCGCGTCCGCGATCTCGACCTTAAACTGGAACACCTTGATCGTGACGTCCTTCTTGGGCGCGTCCGAGGATGGCGCGGCGGACGATGCCGGCGCGGAAGACGCGTTGCTAGGCGCAGCGGTTGAAGAGGCCGGCGAAGCGTTGTTGTTGTTATTGCCGCAGCCTGCGGCGACCGTCAGGAGCGAAGCGATCAAGATGCCTGCGGAGATGCGTTTCATTTGGAATGACCTCCCGTATATTCATTGTTCTGGCTACAGGTCGAGTATAGTGGAGAAAACGTTTGCACAAAACCGACGATGTTGATATCAAAAGTGTAACATATTGACCCCGGTTCCTAATTCTAGCCTTTGACCGAGCCCGAGGTGATCCCTTCGACGATGTGCTTCTGCAGCAGCAGGAAGAGCACGACGATCGGCGTGACGCTCATGGCGAGTCCGGCGAGCGCAAGATCCCACTGCTTGGTATATTGTCCAAAAAACCGCGTGACGGCGAGCGGAATCGTCGTCAGGTCTTTGTTCGAGCCGATGACGAGCACCGGCAGCAGGTAATCGTTCCAGATCCAGAGCGTATTCAGGATGACGACCGTGACGGCGATCGGCTTGAGCAGCGGGAAGACGATCCGCCAGAACACGCCGTACGGCGAGCAGCCGTCCATGACCGCGGCCTCCTCGATCTCGAGCGGCACGCCCTTGATGAAGCCATGGAACAAAAACACCGACAGCGCGAGGCCGAAGCCAAGGTAACAAACGACGATGCCGAGCAAGTCGCCGCGCAGCTCCAGGATGCTCGTCACGCGCACGAGCTGCAGCATGACCGACTGGAACGGGATGATCATCGACGAGATGAACGCAAGGAACAGCAGGTTATTGAAGCGCGTCGGCCTGCGGACGAGCCGGTAAGCGGTCATCGAGCTGATCGTCACGATACCGGCGACGCTGATCGCCGTGATGACGACGGAATTGCGCAGCGCGGTCGGGAAGCGGATCATGTCCCATACCCGCGAGTAGTTCGTGAACTTATAGACCTCCGGCAGCGATGCCGCGTCGACGAGAATCTCGCCGAGCGTCTTGAGCGAATTCACGAGCACGAAGTAAAAAGGAGCGAGAAACAGCAGCGCCAGCAATATCGCGAAGACTTCGATGCCGGCGAGTCTGTAGCGCAGCGAGCGTTCGCGGTTCATCAGGCCTCCACCTCCTTGCGCTTGGTGAGCCATACCTGCGTCACCGCGATGAGCGAGACGGCCAGGAAGAACAGCATCGCCTTCGCCGTGCCTAGGCCGTAGCGGTTGTTGACCAGCGCCTCCGCATAGATGTTGTAGGCGAGCGACTGCGTCGAGGTGCCGGGACCGCCCTTGGTGAGCGACAGGTTCAGGTCGAACATCTTGAAGGCGTTGGAGATAGTGAGGAACAAGCACACCGTGACGGCCGGCATGATGAGCGGAAGCGTGACCTTGCGGATGCTCTGCCAGTAGCCCGCGCCGTCGATGGTCGCCGCCTCGAGCATATCCTTGGGCACGCCGGTCAGCGCAGCGATATAGATGACCATCATGTAGCCCGCCGACTGCCAGACGAAGACGATGACGAGCCCCCAGAAGCCGGTGCCCGCCGTCCCGAGCCAGGGCTGTTCGAAGAAGGACCAGCCGGTCATTTCCCCGATCGTCTTGAAGCCCTTGGTGAAAATGAACTGCCAGATGTAGCCCAGCAGGATGCCGCCGATTACGTTCGGCACGAAAAAGACCGTCCGCAGCAAGTTGCGGGTCTTCAGCGCCCGCGTCAGCATCAACGCCAGCAGAAACGCCAGCAGGTTCGACGCCAGCACCGTAACCGCCGTGAAGCGGAGCGTGAAGCCGAAGGCCGCCCAAAATTTGTCGTCGCGCATGAAAATGCGGTTTAAATTGTCCATGCCCGTCCACTGCGCCTTGTTCAGGTCGAGGCCGTTCCATTCGGTGAACGAGTAGTAGAAGCCGAGCAGAAACGGCACGAGCACGATGATCGAGAACACGATCAGACCCGGTCCCACGAATACGAACTGCTGCAGCCACTCTCCGGATTTTCCGCCGCGTTTGGTCATGAGGCACACTCCCTTTCCGTTATGTAAAATATAAAGCGATATTGCGGCATGGACCACCGATAGATATGATGGGTTTGGTGTAATATATTGACCTCGGGGGAACCGTCTTGAAAAAAAGCATCCGCACGAAGCTGATGGCGCTGCTCCTCGCGGCCACCATCGTCCCGATGGCGCTGTCCATGATCATCTCGGATTTTTATATCAAAAACCAGGTGACCGGCAAGGCGATCGCGGAAAATCGCAGCCTCCTCGAGGTTGGCAAAGATAATATACTGAACTACATGAACACGCTCAACCGCAATTCGTTAAGCGTTTACAACTCGATCAATTCGCCCACCTCTCTGTATGCCATCATCGAGCGCTTCACGGCGCCCGGCGCGGATGCGGAGGCCGCGGACCTCCTTTATCGCACGACGATCTACCAGCACCTGCTGAACATGTACCAGTCGAACAAAGAGATCCACCAGATCCACCTGCAAATCGGACGCGGCGAGGATAGCTGGTCTTATCTGCTGGCGCGGGGCCTGTTCCGCAGCGGACGGGAAGCGGACGGCGGCTGGCCCGCCGGGCGGGCGGACGACCCGGTGCCGTTCATGGAGCCGGCCCACAAGAGCGCGAGCTACGCGCTCGATTCGCGGCGATCCGTGTCCGCCCAGGACGTGATCACGCTCAGGAGACCGATCATCCGCACACCAAGCGACAAGGTCATCGGCTACCTGTCGATCGACGTCCTGCTGAGCGAGCTCAGCGACATATGCGGGCGACTCGCGCTGTCGAAGGAGGAACGGCTGTACGTGCTCGACCGGGGCGGCCATGCCGTATGCGGAGCGGAGATCGAAAACGGCAACCTGCTCCAAGACGAAGGCTGGGCGCGCAGGCTGCTGTCGGAAGCCGGCGGCAGCGGCGACTTCAAATGGTCGGATTCGGCCTTTTCCGGCTATGTTGTCTACGACACGCTGCAGACGCAATTCATGGACTGGATCGTCGTGAAGCAGCTTCCCTACTCGTACCTGTACCAGAACGCCCAGGGCATTCGCCTGATCAATTCGCTGATCATCGCGCTGTCCCTGATCGTGGCCGTGATTGCGACCTTGATCGTATCCGTCCAGTTCACCAGTCCGATCAAGAAGCTGATCGCGCGCATGAATCTGGTCCAGGCGGGCAAATGGAGCGCGGGCGCCGAAGCGGGCTTCGCTCACCGCAGCGACGAGTTTGGCGTGCTGGAGAGGCGCTTCGGCACGATGGTATCGACGATCGAGGAGCTGATCAACCGGGAGTACAAGCTCGCCCTCGCGAACAAGACGAACCAGCTGAAGGCGATGCAGGCCCAGATCAACCCCCATTTTCTGAACAACGCGCTGCAATCCATCGGCACGCTTGCGCTGCAGTCGAACGCGCCCAAGGTTTACGGCCTCATCGCGGCCATGGCCCGGATGATGCGCTACAGCATGAACACCGAGGAGACGGTCGTGCCCCTCTCCGCCGAGCTTGCCCACGCCAAGGCTTATCTGGAGCTGCAGAAGCAGCGGTTCGGCGAGGATCTGGATGTGTTCTACGAGGTCGATCCCGAGACGATGGACATTGCCGTGCCGAAAATGCTGCTCCAGCCGCTCGTCGAGAATTACTTCAAGCACGGCTACGAGCCCGGTGCGGGCGACGGCGGAGGAGCTGGAATAAGCGGAGGAACCGGCGGCAACAGGGGCCTTAATACCGATCGCGCCAAGCTGTTAATACGCGCTTGGCTGGAGGGCGAGCGCGAGTGGCTGCGCGTCGAGACCGCGGACAACGGCAGAGGCATGGAAGCGGGACAGCTTAAAGGTTTGCGGGCCCGCTTGAACCGCGACGGCGGGGAAGACGGCACGGGCGGGCAGATCGGGCTGGCCAACGTCCACATGCGTCTTCGCTTGTATTTTGGCGAAGAGGCGGGGATGACGGTGGACGCTGCGCCGGGAGGCGGATTCAAGGCCACGCTCCGGATCCCGCTGCTGCGGACGCCGATCGCGGAAGAGATGCCGGCCGAAACGAAACAGCTCCCGACAGACGCTCAAGAGGAGGAACCAAGATGAAAGTTGTCATCGTAGACGACGAACGCCACGTACGAGAAGCCGTCCGGCTGCTCGTCGATTGGGAAGCGCTCGGCGTTTCCGAGATACACGAAGCCGCCAACGGCGAGGAAGCGGCGGCGCTCATCGAGCGCGTGCGTCCGGGCATTGTCGTCACCGACATGATGATGCCGGTGCAGGGCGGGCTCGACCTGCTTGCCTGGCTCCAGGCGCAGCGGCCCGAGATTCAGAAGATCGTCATCAGCGGCCACGACGACTTTCACCTCGTGCGCGGCACGATGCAGCACGGCGGGCAAGATTATCTGCTTAAGCCGATCGATCCAGAGCAATTGACCGGCGCGCTCGAACGCGCTACCGCCCGGTGGCATGCCCAGGATCGATCCCGCAAGGACGAGCTGGCGCGCAGCATGGAGATCAACCAGATGCGCCCGGTCATGCGCGACCGCATCTTCTCCGACTTGCTCGGCGGCGGCGATTCCAACGGACACGCGCAGCTCGCGCTTCAGGGGGAGCCGGTGTTCCGCCAGGCTTCCTCATGCCTCGTCGCCGTCCTCGACCTGGACTCGGCCTCCTCCGAGGTTGCGGGGCGGTACGCCCGCAACCGGGATCTGCTGTATTTCACGCTGACCAACATCGCGGACGAAGTGCTGCGGCGCGGCGATCGCGGCATCGCCTGCCGGAACCTCCGGTCGGAGAACGAGATTCTCCTTTTCTTTTGGATCGCTCCCGGCGCGGCAACCCGCATCGACGCGGCGGTGAAGACGCTGCTGTCCGAGATCAACGAATGCTGCTTCCTCACGCTCAAGTGCCGTTTCGACTTCGGCATCGGCACGGAGCAGCCATTCCCCAAGGGAGCGGCGAATTCGTACCAGACGGCCAAGGCCGCGCTGCGGGACCGCGATCTGCTGGCGGAGCGGGACTATTATTATCGCTGCGACGCGGCTGCAATCCGCGGCTCCGCCGCGACGCCCCGTTTCGAAGATTACGAAGAGAGTCTGCGTCTCGCCGTCCTGAGCGGATCGGACAGGCAGATCCGGGATGCCGTCGGCCGCTGCATCGCCGAGATGCGCCGCATGCCCCGGATCAGCAGCGAACAGTTCGAGCGTTGGCGGGCGGCCTTCACCGAGATGCTGCAGCGATGGCGCGAAGCGGATGCCGGGCAAGCAGACGGCCAGCCGGGAGAGCGTTCACCCGCCGAGAGCACGGAAAAGCTCCCGCTTCCGACCGGCGCTCTGCCGCTGGACGCGCGCGGCCGGCTCGATCTGGACGGCCTGGAAACCGCCTTTCGCGAATTTCTGACCGCTTGGTCGCAAGGCAGATCGGCCGCGAGCCAGCAGACGCAGAGCGCGATTCCCGCCGTCGTCCGCTATATCGAGCAGCATTACAACAAAGAGCTCACCCTGCAGGATATCGCCAG
The DNA here is from genome assembly GCF_042649185.1 of Cohnella sp. GCM10012308. NCBI lineage: Bacteria > Bacillati > Bacillota > Bacilli > Caryophanales > Paenibacillaceae > Cohnella > Cohnella sp. GCM10012308. The sequence continues at coordinate 54,215 of NZ_JBHRYU010000008.1, read as the reverse complement.
CCAGTTTTATTTAAGCCGGGAGTACATCTCCCGCAGGTTCAAGCAAGAGACCGGAGAGAATCTCATCGACTTCCTCTGCCGCATCCGCATCGACAAGGCCAAGCTGCTCCTGGAGAGCCCGAGTTTCAAGATCTCCCAGGTTGCCGAGATGGTCGGCTATCAGGACGAAAAATATTTCAGCAAAGTATTCAAAAAACTCACGGGGCTGTCCCCGAATCAATATCGCAAAAATAACGCCTAATCCGCCGTAAGCTGACGGGGCGCAAGCGCAGGCTTGTTCCCCGGCGCCCGGCACGACAATACCACCCTTTCGCCGCATATAGTCACCGCCGACTGTTGATCCTCGTGCATACTTTGCCGTCCTATCCCCGCACCCCGCCGATTGTTGATCTACGTGCATACTTTGCCGTCTTCTCCCCCCGCTCCCCGCCGACTGTTGATCCTCGTGCATACTTTGTCGCCCTATTTCCCCCTTCGAAGATCCGCCCCCATAATGCGCCAATGAACATCAGTCCGGCACATTTGAACGATATCCCCTTGGGTCAGGAGAGCATGAAAAGAAAGCTCCACGATCATATCGCTCCTTATTCCTGAGGGAAGGGGATATCGATCAAACGGACAAAAAGCCCTTTGCGCGCCGGGACGTCTCCCGTCAGCAAAGGGCTTGCATTCAAAACGTGCCTACAGGCCGAGCAGCCTGTAGAGCGCTTGCGCGCTCTCGGCGCGGGTCAGGCCCGACTTCGCGCCGAAGACATGGCCGTCGCGACCGGACAGCAGGCCCAGTCCGGCTGCGCGGCCAATCGCCTCGGCGGCCCAGGCGCTGAAGCCGGATGCGTCCGCGAACGGTTCCGCAGTCGCAGCGGACGCGCGATCCGCGCCGGCAGCGCCTGCATAGTCGTAGGCTCGCATGAGCATGACGGCCATCTCCTCGCGCGTAATGCCTTCGTTCGGCGCGAATGCGCTCGCGCTTCGGCCGCTCACGATGCCCGCCTCGGCTGCCGCCGATACGGCGTCTTCGTACCAGGCGCCCGATGCGACATCGGCGAACGGCGCCTTCTTCTGCGGCGCCGCGAGTCCGAGCGCGCGGCTCAGCATCGCGGCGAACTCGGCGCGCGTGACGCCTCTCGCCGGTTCGTAGCGCGATGCGTCCGCGCCGTTCACGACCTGCTTCGCCGCGAGCGACCTGACGGCCGTCCACGCCCAGTGTCCCGACGGAACGTCCGTAAACGCTGCGTCAATCTGCAGCAGCGCGTACTTGCTGAAATGCGTGACGGATGCCGTCAGCACGCCGTCATCGGACCACGTCCCGCGTACGTATTCCAGCTTGCCGTCGTCATCGACGTAATACAAGCCCGCTACGGCGCGGTCCGCATTCGCGTCTGCACGGATCGACAGCTTCACCGGCGGCGATAGCTCATGCACGACGCGGCTCTTCCCGTCGTCGCCGATGACGGAGAGGGCAAAATCGTATACCTCGCCGACGAGTCGGACATCGCGTCCCTCCCGCTCCGCCTTCGCGATCAGCGCGTCGGCTTGCGAAGCGCCAAGCGGCGCGATGTCGAGCGCCAGCTGCGCCGCCTTGTCGCCAGAGCCGGCCGCCTGCGACAGCAGCCCGGCCGGCACCGACACCGACAAGCCTTCCTTAACGAGCGTCAGAACGCCCGTTTTCAGCAGTTCGCCCGTGTTGGCCGGGAGCAAAATGCGCGTCGCGCCTGCCGGAATCTCGATCTTCACAACGCCCGCGGCATCCGGCACTAGCTTGTCGGCCGGGATCCGAAGCTCCGCCGGTGCGGAAGTCGGCGCCGGCGTTGGCGTCGGCCCGTTGTTTACGGGCGTCGGCTCAGGAGACGGAGATGTTGAAGGCTCAGGCGATGGCGACTCCGTGCCGCCTCCTGTCCGCGTGATCTCGAGCTTGATGGTCTTCGTCGCCTGCGAGGCTCTGCCCTTGTCCGTATAGAACGGCAGATTAAGCGTCTCGGCCGTCGGCTCGATATGGAGCGTGAATACGTTCTTGCCCTGTGCGAGCGGGATATCGTTCACCAGGACATTGCCGTAAGCGTCCATCGCGCCCTCCGAGATTGGCTGGCCGTTGATCGTGAACGCCACGCCGTACGGCACTGCCGCGCGCAGCGCGAAGCTGGCGTCCGTCGTCGAGTAGGCGATGTCTTCGCCGTATGATTTGCGCGGCTGGTAGATCGCCACCGGCATATCGACCCAGCGCAGCACGTAGTCGTCGACGATCATTTTGTTGCCGCCCTGATTCGCGATCTTGAGCTGCATGTTGGTATCGGTCGAGCTGTACGCCCAGTTGCCCGGGTCGGTCGTATCGTTCTGCAGCCGGCTATGGCTCGTGAACGCCTCCTTGTTCCAATCGCCGCGGGCGTACTTGTACTGCATTGCTTTGCCTGCCATCATCTTGAAGGAATACTCCACGACCTCCCGCGTCGTAGCGCCGCTCGGCACGAGCAGCTTGGTCGACGATACGTTCCAGCCGTTGAAGTCGCCGGCGATCGTGATGTCGTCCGTCGTCGGCGTGTAATCAGGCAGATGCAGCCTCAGCGTCACGTCGATCATGACAAGTCTCGGCGTCACCGACTGCGGCTCCGAGTACGCACGATTATAAGCTTGGTCGTAGGCAGCAACCTTGTAGGTGTAGGTGGTATCGTTGTTCACGGTGAAGTCGGTGTACGTGCGCACGTCCTTCGCCACCGTCGCGATCTTGCGGTACACAACGTCCGTCACGGACTGGCGATAAATCTCGAAGCCCGCGACCGATGCGTCTTCCGACGTCCAGGCCAGACTCGCGCGCCCGGACTCCTGGAGCAGGCCGTCCAGGACCGGTGCGTCCGGCGCCTCCAGATCGTCGTCCGACTGGAGCACATTCACTTCATTCTCGTCGGAGCGCGTCCAGGTCTCCTCATTATCCGACGAAAAAGCCGCAAAATAACGATAGGTGCCCGCTGCGGTCGGCTCGAAGGATGCGCGATACACCTTGGCCGCCCCCGCGTCCTCCTTGTATCTCAACGATACGCCGATCGCATCCGCCGAGTCTCCGTTTTCCGGATAATAGAACAGCTTGCCCGGCAGACTCGGCGCCGCCTTGCCTGCATAGGCTGCATTGTCCGTCAGCCCCGGTACCGTCACTTCGACTGTGATGCCTTCGATTTTTTTGCCGACGCCCGCATAGACGACGCCTGCCACCGAGGACGGCACGGATACCGATTGAATCGGATAAAAAGGCGTCGCGGATGCCATGGTGCCGATTAAGCTCTCCGACTGGCCGGCGTAGGCGGTAACCGCGTAATAATACTTGGTCGCGTTTACGATGCCGGTCCGGTCCGCAAAAGCAAGCATACCTGCCTCGACCTCGCCGACCCGCGTCAGCGCGCCGCCCTCGATGAGCGCGCGATATACGCGGTATCCTGCCGCGCCTGGAACCGCCTGCCAACCGAGATCGACCTTGCCGTTGCCGGCGGCGGCGGTCACGCCCTGAACCTCGGCGACCGTGCCCAGATCGCCTGTCGATACCATCATGACGCCGGACAGCGCCGGCAGCGTCAGTCTGAGCTTGCCGTTTTGCACCGTCGCTTCGATCGCGCCGCCCAGCTCATCCTTCAGCTTGAGTCCGTCCGGCAGGAAGCCGGTGACGTCCGCTTCGAACTCGCGTGCCGTATCGGCGCGGTTGATCGCCACCAAGCCGCCCTTGGAAGCCGTCTTGCGCGCATAAGCGATGACGTCGCCGTCCGCATAAGCCGTCTTCAGGTCGCCCGTGCTGAATACGTCGTTGGCGTGGCGCACGGCTGCCGCTTGCTGATACATGCCGAACAGCTCCGAATAACGGCCTGTGGCCGCATACGCGCCCCCGCTCTCTTTCACGCGCTCCCACGGGAACGTCCGTCTCGAATCCGGGTCCTTGGTGCCGGTCATTCCCACTTCGTCGCCATAATAGATCGTCGGCGCGCCGGGATAGCCCAGCTGGAACAGCGCGACGAGCGCCTGCTGCTTCAGCGCCTTGTCGGACGCCTCCGGCGCGATGATCAGATGCTCCTCCTCGTAGGAAGGGAAGTCGAGCTTCGTTATCGAGCGGGTCGTATCGTGGGAATCCATCAGGTTCAGCATGACCTGCCAGGCTTCCTTCGGGTAGTCCTCGCGGATCGACTCGAGCGTCTCGTTAAACGCTTTGGCGTCCCCGCCGATCATGAACGTCTGGAGCGCGCCGCGGAAGCGATAGTTCATGACCGAGTCGAACTGATCGCCCAACAGGTACGGCGTCGCGACGTTCCATTCCTCGCCGAGGATGATCGGCTCGTCGATCGCATCTCCGCTCGCGTCCTTCAAGCCGGCCGTGGATTTGACCGCCTCCCTGAACTTCTTCCACGTGCCTGCGGACACGTCCGGCGCCACGTCGAGCCGCCAACCGCTCGTCCCCATCCACACCCAGCGCTGGGAAACGACGTTTTGCATGGCCGCCTCAGCGTCCGCCTCGCTCTTGCCCGCGAGGTCATGGCCGATGACCTCCTCGCGATAGGCGACATTGTTCCACTCGTGCGCCTCCTGCGGTCCGCCGATCGCCTCTGCGTCGCCGGCTTGCGGCGTCACGGCGTCCATTGCCGGCAGCGAGTCATAGCCCCACCAGGCGTCGTACTTGTAGTGGGTGTTCGTACCGTCGCGATCCGGAACCTTCTCGTTCTCGATCGTGAACCAGGTCGTGTACGCGAAGTCTTCCGGATACTTGTAGTTCGCGCCCGTCTTCGGATTTTTTTGGCTCGTATAATAGGCCTGCGCCTCGCTCTTCGCCTGATCCAGCGCCTTGCCCGGCGCGGCGTTCGCAATGTCGTATACTTTGGCCCAGTACTCGTACGCGCCGATCTCCGGATACTTCTCGTAGCGGTCGAAATAAACCGAGTCGTCGCCCACGTGATTAAACACGCCGTCGCCGATAATACGGATGCCCTGCGCCTTCGCGGCCTTGGCGAAGTCGATGAAGACTTTGTCCGATGCGACGCGCGTCGCCTCGTAGTTCAGGCCGGACGCCGGGTCGCCCGGCGTATTGTACACCGGCTCGCCGAACATCGGATCGAGATGCTTGTAGTCCGTCGCATCGTACTTGTGGTTGGACGCGGCCCACGCGATCGGATTGAAGTAGATCGTGTTGACGCCGATCGACTTGAGATAGCCGAGCTTTTGCTGCACGCCCTGCAGGTCCCCGCCGTAAAATTCGTTCGTCCAGACGCCGTCCGTCTTCGCGCCCGGATAATACGGCTGGTTCTCCGGCTTGACGCGGTCCGGATTTTCCGGCACGTCGCTCCAGTCGCCGGCCACTTGCCCTGGGGCCGGCTCGTTGGCGACGCCGCCGTCGAAGTACTGCAGCTTGTAGGACTCGATGGCGTCCGTATCGTCCGATTCGGACCGGTTGCCGCGATAGCCGTCCACAACCTTCGCGCGGTTGTTGGTCTCGTCCCCGTCGAAGAACCGGTCCGGGAAAATCTGATAGACGACCGCTTCCTTCATCCAGTCCGGCGTATGATAGTCCGCGCTGTACACGGTCAGGTCGAACGGCACTGCGCCTTCGTCGGACACGACGCCGCTGCCGCCGCGCGCGATGTTCCCGTTTTTGTCGTCTCCCAATTCGACCTTCGCCGCGCCGTCGATCAGGATGAACTTGTAGCCCCATACGCCGATCGGCGTAAACGTCCGGGCCGGGATGACGGCCTCGAAGTAGTCGCTGCCCGACACCGAGGTCGTCTTGCGCATATCGAAGGTTCTCGCCATTCCTTCGCCGTCGGTCAGCTCCACCCTCGCGAGCTGGACATCGTCCTTGGAGGCTGCGACGCGAAGCGTCAGATCCTCCGTTCCCTCCTTGATGGCGCCGAACGGCTTCTTGAAGGTCAGGGAACGGCTGTCGAACCGGATGCCCGATTTGTCGACCTTGCCGTCGAAGCCGCCGCTTTGGAGCACGTTTTTGGCGCCGAGCTGCCGGTTCTGGCCATTGTAATCGATGGTGAAAACCGTATAGGCTTCGTCCGGGATATCCAACGCCAGATTGCCTCCGCCGTCGCCGTAGCTCTCGTCCCAGTTCGGCCCGAACGCGACCTTGGCCTCGTACCGCCCTTGCGGGATGGTCGCCTGGTACTTGTATATGCTGCCGTCGAAGTTGTAGTCCACGAAGCGCAGCGCCGAAGCAGACGGCGACCAATCTGCCGATTCGCCGAGCGCCGTCTGCAAGCTGCCGACGAGCCTCGGCCATTTGTCGTCTCCGAGCGAGGCCGTATATTGCGGCAGCCCCGAGACGCCGGCCGCCGTAACGCGTGCCTGGCCGATCTCTTCGTTGACGTAGAAATTCACCTTGGTCTCCTCGTCAAGCGTCAGCGAAAAGTTGTTGCCTCCATTGCTGAAACCGTCCCAGGTTCCATTCTTGGCCAGCTTGAATTCATGCGTTCCTGCAGGCAATACCGTCGAAAACGCATAAAATCCGCCGACAAGGTGCTTCATTTTGCCTGCGGAGGTCGCAGGCTTCTCGTTCCAATCGGTGAACGAGCCCGCTACGACCCATTGGCTCTCGCCCCCCGGCTGATCCGCGAATGCGTCGGCCACAATGGCAGCGCTTGCATAATGCACTGCGCCGATCCCTGCGAACAGCTGTAACGCCAATAATCCTGCGATAATGAGTGCGACCTGCCTGCGAATGCGGCTCCAAGTCCTTGACATAATCTTAACGATCCCTCCAATGCCGAGTTTTAAATTTGTCCGCAAACCCGGCGCAAGACAAAGGCGAAGATCCCCGTTTATGCGATGTATGCCGCCAATGTTGCGCAAACGTTTGCATTACTTGTCATGAAAATAGCATATCATCAGGCGGAAAAGACTGTCAACGCCAAATGTAAGCGCTATTCCAAAATGAGAAGCAACATAGCCTTTGTGCAAAATTTGCACAAAAAGCACTTTCCCCGTCCCGCTGCCCCTCCGCTCAGAAAAAAGAGGCCGCCACAAAGGGCCGCCTCTCCATTTAACGATCATACCGGGCATGGGCCCTGAACATTATTGCCTATCCCTTTACGCTGCCAAGCTTGATTCCGCTGACAAAATACTTTTGCAAAAAAGGATAGACAAGCAAAATCGGAACCGCGGCCACGACCATTTGCGCCGCCTTGACGGAGCGATCGTTCAGCTGCGCGAGACGCTGCGCGTCCGTAGCCGACATCGTCTGGAAGTCGAACTTGACGACGATCGTCTGCAGGTAGCTTTGCAGCGGATAATGCGCGGCGTCCCGCATGTAAATCAGGCCGTCGAACCAGGCGTTCCAATGCCCGACGACGCAGAATAGCGTGATTGTCGCGATCGCCGGCGTGGAGATCGGCACATAGATCTGCCACAGCGTGCGCCAGTGGCCGGCGCCGTCGATCATCGCCGCGTCCTCCAACTCCTCGGGCACCTGCCTGAAGAAGTTCAGCATCAGGATCAGGTTGAACACGGTAACCGCGCCTGGAAGTATAAGCGCCCAGAGCGTGTCCATGATTCCGATCTCCTTGATCAAGATGTAAGTCGGAATCAGGCCGCCGTTGAACAGCATCGTGAAGAAAAAAATCCAAACGTACAGCGTTCTGGCGCGCAGCTTCTCCCCCGACATCGACAGCGGATAGGCGAGCAGAATGACGAGCAGCACGTTGACTATCGTGCCGAGCGCCGCTCGTTGAAGCGTGACGCCGAACGCCCTCCAAAAGGCGCTTCGCTCCAGCACGTAGGCGTACGGCTCCCAAGTAAAGCGCACCGGCCACAACGTGACCAAGCCGCCGGATACGGCGGCGTTGTCGCTGAACGACAAGGCGATTACGTGAATGAGCGGCAGCAGACACAGGATGGCCGTCAGGCTGAGCAGCACGTAGTTGAACACGCTAAATATTTTCTGACCGCGAGTTTGTCTGAGCAGCAATGCGATTCCCTCCTAGAAAAGGCGGTACTTGAACAGCCGGTAAGCAACCAGATAGGATGTCGAAATCAAGATGAAGGATACGAGAGACTTAAGCAATCCTACGGCGGTAGAAGGACCGAATTGCGTCTGCTGCAGCCCCATCCGGTAAACCATCGTATCGACGATGTCGCCGGATTCGTATACCTGAGGACTGTACAAATTAAAAATCTGATCGAAGCCGGCGTCGAGTACGGTTCCGAGACTTAGCACCATCAGCAGCACGATGATCATATGCATGCCGGGAAGCGTCACATGCCAGGTCTGCTTCCAGCGCCCCGCCCCGTCGGCAGCCGCCGCCTCGTACAACGAAGGATCGATGCTCGTAATGGCGGCCAGATAAATAATCGTGTTGAAGCCGAAGGTCTTCCAGATATCCGAGACGACCATCGTGTAAGGGAACCAGGCATTTTCGCCCAGGAAAAAAATCGGTCCTACGCCGATCCAGCCGAGGAACTTGTTGACGATCCCCGTGGACGGAGACAAGATATCGATCAAGATTCCGCCCAGAATAATCCACGACAGGAAGTAAGGGAAATAAATGATCGTCTGCGTCGTGCGCTTGAAAAACACGTTGCGAACTTCGTTGAGCAGCAACGCGAAGGCGATCGGCACGACCAGGCCGGCTACGATCTTGAGCGCGGCGATCCGCAGCGTATTCCACACGACCTGCCAGATCGTCGGCATGGAGAAGACATAGTCGAAATTATCCAGACCTACCCATTCCTGCCCGCCGAACAAGCCCTTGAGCGGAATGAAGTTCTGGAAGGCGATCGTGACGCCGACCATCGGAACGTACGAAAAGATTAAAATCAGGACGAGACCCGGGAGCAGCATAAAATGAAGCGGCATCTCGCGTTTTGTCTTGTAGCCGAATCTGAATGACCGTCTCCCCCCGTTGCCTAAGGCCGGTGTTGGCTTGCTCATCCTTCCCGCCTCCTCTCGATGAATAGAAGCAAGCGCCGCAGGTAAAGCCGGCGCTTGCTGGTATGGGACTGCCGCATTTCTTAGCTGCCCAGCTCCGCGTTGACCTCTTGCGTAACCTTGTCTCCGCCCAGCTTGTTCCATTCGGCCACCATCTTGTCGAAGCCCTGATCGGCGTCCGTCTTACCCATGATAATGGCGGTCAGCGTCGTGATAATCAGCTCGTCCATGGAGCTGCCGCGCGTGATCTGCGTCGGCGTCGGCGCGCCCAGATACGCGTTCCACACGATTTGGTCCGGATACGATTGATCCACGTAAGCGAACGGCGTATCCTTCGGTCCGAACATCATCTCGAACGTCCACATGCCGGATTTGATGTTCGCGTAGAAGCCGGCTGCCGTGCCGCCCAGGCTGTCCGTCGTTCCGTTTTCGATGGCCGCCTTGATCTCCTGATGCGCCTTAAGGTCGATCATCGGGTCCAGCGTGTAGATCGGAGACATCTGCCAGATGTTCTCTACGCCGTTCTCCCCGTAATACTTGCTGAATTCAGCATCTTTTCCGAACAGCGCTTCCACGTAAACATTGAACATCTTGATGAGATTCTCCGGATTCTTCGTTCCCTTCTTGACCGCGACATAGCTGTCCTTGCCGATCGTAAGGGACACCTTGGTCGGGCTGCCGTCTTTGGAGGGAAGCGGCACGACGATCCACTTGGCGTTCGGGTCGTTCTGAATCGTCTTGTCGATCGTAAACGCCGACCAGTGCGGTCCGTAGAACATGCCTGTCTTGCCGGAGACGACCGACTCCATCGACTTGGCGTTATCCTTGGTGCCGAACTCCTTGTCGATGACGCCTTCCTTGTACATCGTCTGAAGCATGGCGAGCGGTTCCTTCATCTCGCTCTGAACGAAGCCCCGCACCGCTTTGCCGTCCTTTTCCACCCACATGTCGGGCGAAGGATTCGCGCCGAATCCCCAGAAGAAGCCCTTCATATTTTCGCGGAATGCGTTGTCGATCTGCAGTCCGAACGTATCGGGCTTGCCGTTGCCGTCCGGATCCTGGTCTTTGAACGCCTTCGCGATCTTGTAGACGTCGTCCATCGTTTTCGGACGCTCGAGCCCGAGCTTCGTCAGCCAATCTTCGCGTATCCAGAGGTGGTTGTAGCCGTTCGTGGACGGCATTTTAAGCGGAATGGCATAGATTTTTCCGTCTTTGGTGACCGGCTCGAATACGCGTGCCGTCTCCGCCTCAATAATGCTCTTGAGCAGCTCTGATCCGTATTGCTTGTAGGCGTCGGTGAGATCCTCCAGCGCGCCCGCATCCATCAGCTGCTTCATATCGGCTTCGCTTGTGACATTAAACATGTCCGGCAAGTCGTTGGAGGCCATCGCCAGCTTGAACTGCTGATCATAGGTCGGACTGGCAGTGACCATCTTGTAATCTACGGAAATATTCAGCTTCTCCTTGAAAAGGCGGGTCCAGCGGTTATCTGCGAACGTCTCCCCCGTTTGCGACTCCAGCAGCTTGATCGGATCGTTGTTCGGATCGATATTGCGCCCGAACGTATAGGTGATAGGACTGCTGTTCGCGCTTTCCGACGATGCCGTCTGCGCCGAGCCGCTTGACGCTGCGGCACCGGTTTGTTTATTTTCCGAATTATCCGAGGATTTCGAACAAGCTGCAACGCCAAAAGCCATCATGACCGCCATACCGCTTAGAGCCCATTTTTTTCTCATTTTTATCCCCTTTCTTTGTTTGCGACGCGATAAATAACACCTGTTATGCGAAATTGAGCGGCAAAGGTGCAGGATCCTTATTCCCGACCGCTCCGGAATGCGCTTACATGACCGTCACTTCGCCTTGTTCGTCTGCAGCTTTATGTTAGCCGATGAGCACCGGGTTCGTATTTAGCGGATATCGCACAATATTAGAAGTTGTCAGTCAGGTCGAAGCTTGGTAAGCTTAAGGCGTTTCCCGTCCGCTTGCACAATACTGTAATCGTCATCAAACGGAGGTGGAAGCTCATGCTCATCAGGGAACACGGAACGCTGAAGCTGCAGTCCGCGGGCGCCGGCGGCGTTCATCCTTATCATGAAATTCTGTATATCGATTCCGGCGAATCCGAGCTCCAGTGGATGGGCAGATGCTACAAGCTCTCCTCCCCTGTGCTGCTTGTCATTCCAGCGCATACGCCGCATTGGCTCACGCCTTGCGCGTCCGGCGTCAGCGGATGGTATATGGAGGCCGATATCCAGCAGGAGCTGCTCCCCGGCTACGAGGTGATCCTCCAGTGGAACCAGATGCAGAGCGGCACCACGGAACGCATCGCCTGGTCGCAGCCATTGGTGGCGGGCGTGTCCGGCGTCACCTCGGTTATCGCGTCCTATGAAGCCGGAGAGCTGAATTCGCGTACCGTCCATCAGCTGCTCGAATGCGATATTCGCAAGCTGATCCTGCTCGTTCGCAGCGCGGTCGCCGTATCCGCGCACTCGGCGTCGCCTCCGGACTGCAGCCCGGCTTCCCAACCCGTCGAGCGTCACTTATACCCCCTGCTTCGTTATATGGAGCGGTTCTATACGGACAATATCACCATTGAAGACCTCTCGCAGATGTGCAACCTGACGCCATCCTATGTCATCCGGTTATTCAAGCAGACCTTCGGCGCGACGCCGATCCAATACTTGCAGGAGCTGCGGCTCAAGGCTGCGATCAGCTATCTGGGCTCGACCGATTTGCCCGTACAGCAAATTGCCGAGCTGACCGGCTTCTCCAATCTCCATTACTTCAGCAGAATGTTTAAAATGAAGGTCGGCGAGAGTCCCTCCACCTGGAGGAAACGAACGTCCGCTCACGATCCATTGCTGCCGATCGCGCAAGGGTACGATTCCTGGCACTAGAGAGCCGTCTTGCCCCCTGCGGCGACCGGCTCGCGCGCGGCTCGCGCGCGGCTCCGCGCACCAATAGGCCCCGAGTGCCGTTTATCCGGCACTCGGGGCCTATTAGCAGCCTGTTCTAAAACCAATCAGACGAGAAAAATGGCAACGAGCGTCGTGACGGCAAGCCCGACCAGCACCGGGACCAGATTACGCCGAGCCAGCTCGAAAGGGCTGACGCCGCAGATTGCGGCAGCCGGGATAAGCGCCCACGGTATAATCGTGCCGCCCCCTACCCAGATCGCAGCCACCTGGCCGAGCGCCGTCAGCGTATCGGTGCCGCCGACGGAAGCGCCGAACATTCTTGCGATGGAGCCGGCCAGCGAGATTCCCGAGAAGCCCGAGCCGTCTAGCCCCGTAATTGCGCCCACGACGGTCAGCGTCACCGAGCTCACCGCGCCGTTCAACGGCACCGTGTTCGCAAGCGCAACGCCAAGATCGTTCACGATGCCGTGCGAGCCTTCCGGCAGCTTGCCGATCAGGTCGGCAAACGCCGAATCCCCGAGGTAGAAAAACGCTGCGATCGGTATGACGGGGCCGAACACGCGGAAGCCGAACTGCAGACCCTCGATGAGATAATCCGTCGTCGCTTCAAGCCCCCGGTCGCCATGCGCCAGCAGCGTTACGGCGATGAGGATCAGCACGGCCGTGCCGCCGATGAGCGCCGTGGCATCGCCGCCTTGCAGCTTAAAAACGATCATGGCGCCGACGTCAGCCAAAAACAGCAGCGGAATAATCGCTGCAAGCGCCCGCTTGAGCGCAGGCGCCATCGGAATCGCGCCGCTCTTCCCGCCGGAGTCGCCGGCGGGTGCCTCCGCGACCAATCCGTCGCGGAAGGTGCCGCGCTTCAAGTCCCTCCGCATCAGCCAGAACGCCGTCGCCGTCGTGACGATACCCATCACCGCGACGAGCGGTATGCTTGCCTCCATGACCTGCGCCACCGGCAGGCCGGCCGCATCCGCCGTCAGCTTCGGCGCCCCCTGAATAATATAGTCTCCGGACAGCGCGATGCCGTGTCCAAACAAGTTCATCGCCATCGCCGCCCCAAGCGCCGGAAGTCCCACCCTGACGGCGACCGGCAGCAGAACCGCGCCGATCAGCGCAACGCCGGGCGATGGCCAGAAAAACCACGACGTGACCATCATGATGATCCCGATTCCCCAATAAGCCATCGCGGGCGTCCGGATGAACCGCGTTAGCGGTGCGACCATTATTTCGTTAATCCCCGTACGGATTAGAATACGGCTCATCGAGACGATGACGGAGATGATCAGGATCGTGCCGATCAGCTCTTTAATCGCGTAAATAAAGCTATTGAATATGCCCGATACCGAACTGCCGAGACTGTCAGTCGCGATCAGGCCCAGCGCGAGAATGCCCAGCACGCAAACCATCATCGTATCGCGGCGCATGACAAGCATCGCCATGATAAATAAAATAAAAGCCAGATACACCCAGTGCAAGGATGTCAGGGCTATCTCCAATCTAATCACCCTCTGCCTCTCCCCGAAGACTGCTACATTCTATGCGGAGAGGCGGGCGGGCGTTCGTCCCGGTGCGCCGGTCGAGAACCTGAGGGAATGGGATATCTTTCAAATACGGCAAAAAGCCCTTGCGTGGTTCTCCACGAAAGGCTAGCCTTGACTTGAATACGGTGCGTAATGCTGAATTCGGCGCCGTAGATCCATCCACAGCAGCCAAAACATCCAAGCGAGCAGCAGCGCGTTGCCCGCGGCTACCCATAAGTGAGAAGCGGTGAGGACATTGCTCGGTTCTCGCGAAAAGCCGAAAGCACCTGAGGCATCGCCTCGAGGTTGACCGCCGCCCCGGCCAGGGATACCGCCGGTGCCGAATCCCGCATCGCCCCTGCCTCCGAACCCGCCCCGGCCGCCGCCGAACCTTCCTCCCATACCGTCTTGACCAAACCCGCCGCCTCCGTGCCGCATGACGACGAGCAAATTGATCAGCGTCGTAATCGAGAGCCCGACCCCGCCTGCAGCCCATCGGCGATCGTGCAGCACGGCCATCAGCGCGAAGACCAATGCCGGTATGCCGTAGCGTTCGTGTATTTCGGTCGGCAGCATAAAAAAAGCAAAATTAACCGCCGCCCCCGCGCGAAGCAGCACCGCCTCCACCTCGTGACGACGTCTCATCGCCGCCTCTTCTTTTTCGCCACCGTCTCTTTGTTCGCCCTGCTCGTTAATGTCGGATTCAACAGCCCCCTTCGGGTGGCCCTGCCCCGGAACGTTCAGTCTAACAAGCGCCAGCACGGTGTATGCGCACAAGAGCAAGACCGCCGCCGCAAACAACGCCAAGCCTGCTGCGCGGTAAGTGATGCCCCCGACAAAAGCGGTCGTATCCTGAACGGCGGGGCCGACGCCGAATATACCTGACCAAATATTCATGGCATTAACGGTTACCCCCGTAAAAGACCCGACCGCATCACCGTATGCTTGCGTCATCATCGTACCTATCGCCCCATGCGCACTAAAGTATACGAGCGCGACCAGCAGCGGCAGGCAGAAGCCGATGAGCCACATCGCCGTCGCGCGAAAATTCTTCCACCGAATCGCAGAAACCAGCAGATACATGCCCAGAATAGGCAACACCGTCACGGCCTGGAATTTGGTTAGCAAAGCCAAGGCAAAGCAAAGACCGCTGACCTCCGGGCGACGGGGTGCCCATATCACGGCGGCCGCCATCAGCATCGAATGGAGCATGTCCACTTGTCCCCAAACGGCCCCGCCGGCGATTAATGCCGGATTCAATGCAATGAGCGCCAATACGCCCAGTCCCATGTATACGTTCGCCCGCTTGCGCACCCATAAGGCGACGAAAACCATCGACGCCATATCGATGGCAACGAGCACCATTTTAAACGACAACGCCCCCGACTCCGGCGCCTGACCGAACCATTCGACCATTCGCGTATAACCGCCTAATATGAAGAGGAATAAAGGCGGGTAATTGATATTTCCGTTCCCGAGATACGCCCCTGCCAATCCGTCGCGGACGACAGCCTCCCCCCATTGCACGAACAGCCGCTGATCGGAGAGGAAGCCGCCGTAGCGATCTGCCAACACGATGCGCAGGACTATGCCTGCCAGCACAAGACCCGCCGCATACCAGCCGATGCGCCCCAGCCTTGCCTCAACGCTTTTCGCGACCATAAACACTCACGTCCCCGCAGTCCGTTTGGCGTCCATCATGACATAATTTCCTGAAGAACGCGTGAACGGTTCCTGTACGTTCGCTGAATCAAGCGCGGATAACCCTGGATTTACGCCTTCCTCAGCATTATGATGGATAGAGCGGGTCCAAGAAAGGGGTACACCAATGTCAATCAACCGCAGGCTGTTTACGGACGCGGATTTCCAAGAGGCGATGGAGCGTCAGCTTCGCATGCGCGTATTCAAAGACGACCATATCGTGGACAGCGGCGGCGTCATCCTTCGCTTCGACGACAACACAGTGGTCATTCAGTCCAGCGTCAGCGAACTGGCCTATCACAATAGGCGAGACTGCGAATTTTTCGAATTGAAGCGGAGAACCTGAGCTCATCCAACCATATTCGCCTCCTCTCGCGCATATCCATTGGGAACAGCGCAAGGAGGCGATTCAAATGAAAAAAGCTTATTTGGCATTGCTCGGTCTGTTCGTTTGCTTGACCTGTCTGATTCCGCTGGGTACCGCATCCGCAGCATCCGCCAGCCAGATCAAGCTGGACGCAAAGTACAGCGGCTACGAAAACTTCATCGTCATCGACAAGTCGCTCAATAAGCTGGCTTACTTCAAGGAAGGCAAGCTCGTTAAAACCTTCCCGGTAGCGACCGGCGCCAAGCCTTCGTACACGCCCGAAGGCCTTTTTGTCATTCAGGAGAAAATTAAAAACCGGCCTTACTACAAGGAAAAAATCAAAGGCGGCGATCCTAAAAACCCGTTGGGGGATCGCTGGTTTGGCCTCAAAGTACCGCTTAAGAACGGGAATGTCTCCTACGCATACGGCATTCACGGCACGAACAATGAAAAGTCGATCGGCAAATACGTATCGTCCGGCTGCATCAGAATGCACAACAAGGACGTCCGCTGGCTGTACGATGAGGTTCCGAGTAAAACGCTGGTACTCATCCAAAAGTAATCTGACGCCTCGCCAATACAGGAATGTACGTTCCCCAAAAAGGATTGACTTTCACCTTCGTTTCCGTGTATATTGAACGAACAGATTATTTATCATCCGACAGGGGAAGCACCCGTGAGCCAAGGCTATAGCCTTGCTTGCTGGTGCTTTTTTGCTGTCCAATCAACCTTTTATGGGAGGAAATTCGAAATGCGATGGGGATTGGGATGTAAATTGGCGTTGGCAGCGCTGGTGACGTGGTTCGCTATATTGCCAGGCGTATCGGAAGCCGCTTCGTTCACGTTCTCAACGGCGGCCAAGACCGCTTACGACAAGATGAATGCAGCGGCAGAACCGGAACTGCGCACCAAGATTGTGACTCAATACGATGCGCTCAGATCGCTGGAGGCCAAGGGAGATCAGACGGACGAAGCGACCGCCGCCCTGCACGACCGCAACGAACAGCAGTTGAAGACGGCCAAGCAGCGGATCAAAGACATCGACGCGGCCGAGATCGCCAAGTTGGACGGTCAGGTCAAGGCTGCGCAGGCTAAGTACAAACCGCTGTTCGACGGCTATACCGCACTCAACAAACGGATCGAAGCGGCACGAAAACTGAAAAACAAAGATTTGAACGCGGCCCTCAAGCTTCAAGCCGATATCATGAAGATTACGGTTCAACTCGCGCGCGACGATATCCGGGCCAAGCAAGACAAGCTCAAGCTCGCTAAAAGCGCAGCTGCCGTTAAGTCCAAGCGAGCCAAGGAGCCTCTGGCATCAATCGACGGACTAAAGACGCGGATTCAAGCGGAGAAAAAAGCGGCATCGGCAGCGAAGCAGGCAGGTAAGACCCTATGGAGCAGCTTTAATGCGTCTGCGAAAAAGAATGCGCCTCGCGACGCCTCAAGCGATCTCGCGAGCCTGCTTAAATTGGCCGGCCAGATCAACGAAGCCAAGCAGAATCAACTCGCTCTGGAGCAAAAGATCTCGGAGGCTATCGCGCGTGCCTCGTCGCTCGCTGCAGCCTGAGCGCGCACGGGAATGAGGCAAGATGTTGAAGTTCGTCCATGAACGCACAAAAGCCCGGCCAATGGCCGGGCTTTGCTATTTAAGGGCGTTGCCGCCGCTTAAAATTCTAGATTACAGCTTTACAACGTTTTCAGCTTGCGGACCGCGGTTGCCTTGAACAACGTTGAATTCAACGCGTTGGCCTTCGTCAAGCGTCTTGAAGCCTTCGCCGACGATTGCGGAGAAGTGAACGAATACGTCGTTGCCGCCTTCAACTTCGATGAAACCGAAGCCTTTTTCTGCGTTGAACCACTTAACTGTTCCTTGTTGAGCCATTTGGTATTACCTCCAAAAAAATGTTTTTTCTACATGACCTTTATTTTGCGTAGAAAATAAAATTCACATATTGTACAAGGTTATTAAATCTTCTAAAATAATAACCCTCTACAATATGTGAACTCAGGTCAAGATTTAGATTAGATTCATCTTATCATATCTTGTCCAGGAACGCAAATGCAGAAATGGTCTGTGCAAGGCAGAACAAGAAAACGCTCTTCCTTGCCGGCTACACTACCCACGGCAGGGTAAAGCGTCGCTCGATTACATGTTAACCAAAACAGGAAGCTTCTAAACAGGCTTGCGAAATTTTTTTCAAAAAAACTTGCTGCCTGTTAAAACAAAGATGCCGCTCCCCAAATGAGAAACGGCATCGGGCGTGAAGCACAAGCGCCAACCGTAAGTTCGGCCGGCTGCTTTAGCTGCGACTGGACATGGACAGACTGGTGTTCACGAGGGCGGGAAGCATGCGCTCGGTCTTTTCCATCGGAGATCCGCAGAGCGTGCAGGCCGGTTCGTCCGAAAACGCAAAGTTTTCGCGAATCCATCCGTTGCAGCTGTCGCTCGCGCAGGACCATACGGTAGTCGGCTCAAGAGGTACCTCTTCAACCGGTTTTTTACGGGAGTTGTACATGGAGCGCTCCTCTCCAAGGCTAAGCCTTGTTCCTTGTATTGGGCGTAACACAAGCAGCCTCGAACCGTCAAAACTAAAAAATCATATACGCGACAAGGCCTCGCATACTGCCATGAAACCTTGACGATATATGATTCTCCACGTACATGCATTATATCCATCATAGCCCATAAAAGACCGGATGGCAAATCCAAAAAAGAACTTTTCGGGTTCTCCGCTTCCTGCGAAGCGTGCTTCAAGCCTTGGCGAACCCCTCTTCCTTCAAGTAATCTACGGCTTCGTCGTAGGAATCGAAGGCACCGTCCAGATTAAGCCCGGCGTAGACGTACCACATCGCATCTTCCTCGTCGTACTTCAACTCCAGCGTCTGCCGCTTTTCGTTGCGCCAGATCTCTTCAAGCGCCGGCTCGGATTCTCTGCCGGCTTCGCCTCTTAGGGAATCGATCGATGCCGCGATAATCGTCCGCAGCTGCTCCGCCGAGAACTCGGCGATGCTTGCAAAGCCTTTATCGTCCGTCTCGTATCCTTCAAGCCTCCCCGCGTAAACGAAGCCGTTGCCGCTGCGGTGAAGATGATAAATGACGTTTTTCTTGTCGTAGGCGCTGCCTTCGAATTGATAATTCACGCGCCCAAGCGATACGTCTTTGCGGGTAAGCTCTTTGAATTCGTCGGCGATGACCAGCTTTTGCTCGAAGCTAAGCATGTTTGTACGCTCCTTGTCCATATTCTTATTATAGCCGGGCTCTCTCGCCAATCGGCAGTCGCATCAGGTCCATCCCCAGAAAAATCCGTCGCGGTCCCAAGCGACACGGCCCCCGTGGAGCTTGCGAAACGCCTTGACCACCTCGCGTTCAAGCCCCGTATGACCGCGTTCGTTCACGAACACGAATCGCTCGCCGAACTGCTCGCGGATATGCGCGACCGCTTCCTCCTGCTTCAACATTCCCCGATGGCGAATCTCGCTCACCATCCACGCCGCGACGTCCTGTGCCGTATGCTCCATCCCGAAGCCTCCTTGAACGGCCGGCAAATATTCTCATGCTTGGCCGTCTCTTATTGTACCAAATTGTCGGGAAATGCAGGCAACTATTCAACCCGCAATTGAAAAGAGAGGGACTCGCCAAGCATTCCGCCCGGTTCGTCCCTCTCTGAAGCTTGTTATTGTTGGATTAAGCCCGCCTGCGCAAGCATACGCCTGAGCATGGTTGCCGTCTCCGCGCGGGTTACCGAGCCCGCCGGGTCAAGCCGGCCTTCTGTCCCACGGACGAGGCCTGCTTGGACGGCGCCCGCTACGTCCTCGCTCGCCCAGTCATGAATAGCGGGGCCATCCGCAAATGCCAGCAGGATGCGCTCCGCATCCCCCGCCAGGCTAGCGTTAATGCCCGCGAGCTTTGCAGCGCGCATGACCACCGCGAACGCTTCCTCACGAGTGATCGTATCGTCCGGCCGGAATCGGCCGTCGCTGCCGCCGCGCAGCAGGCCGTATGACGCCGCTTGTTCGACTGCGCCGCGGTACCAGGCTCCCGCCTGAAGATCCGTGAACGCGGTTGTTCCGCTCTCCTTTTGAGGCAGGCCCAGCGCACGGATGAGCATTGCGGCGAATTCCGCACGGCTGACGGCTGCGTTCGGGCGGAATTCCCCGCCGGCGTAGCCGTTCAAGATTAACCGGGCCGCCATGTCAGCGATTGCTTCCCGAGCCCAATGCCCGCTTATATCCGTAAAGCCCTGCGCCTTTGATCTGACGAGCGCGTATGCGCTATTCGTCAGACTGCGGACGACTGCATAGTATCGGCCGTCTCGGACCACGATCTCCGTCGGGACCGGCCGAAGCGCGCCGTCGGGTTCTACAGCTATTGCCGTAACGCCTGTCGGATCCGTGCCCGCCGGCAGCGGCAGCTCTCTTTTTACAAATGACTTAAAGTGATCGATGACTATCGTTCGGCCTGATTCGTCCGTCGACAGTTCGAACGCCACCAGTGAGCCGATGACGGTATAGCCGGCGTTCGATGCCGCCTGTGATAGCTGCAATGCCGTCTCCTCTTTCCCTTGGCCTACTGTCAAGCTAAACGCAGCCCCGTCAGTTGCCTCGATCGCAAGGTCGGCAATCGGCAGCGTATATCGGCCCCGGGCTGTAACGAGCTCGAGCGACGCCCGCTTCGCTCTCATGGCGTTCAGTGCCGCGGCGTCGAAACGCACGGTGAGGCTCGCTGCATCGTCAGGCGCCGTAATCGCGATCGTCGTCCCTTCCGATGCTGCAGCCAAGGCGGAGTTTAGCGCCGATGAAAACAGTTGTACGTCAAGATCATGCCTGTTGACGGTCGCCTTTCCCAGCAAAGACTGCGCCTCTCCTCCAATCGTTAGTTTGAAGGAGGGTGCCGCAGGCTCGCTTGTACCGCTCGCCGCAGGTGCAGGCGTTGACGTTTCCGGATCCGTTGGCGTTTCAGGGTCCGGTGCCTTTTCTCTTTGAATGTGCAGCTTGTACGTCAGTACTTTGCCGTCTTCTGCGACGACCTCGATCTGCAAGGATGCCGCAGCGGCGCCGAGCGCCACGGATTTGGACTCGGCGCCGAGTACGACTGGACCTCCGAGCTTCACGCCTTCCGCGTCGTATACGCTGGCTGCAACTGACTGACGCTTGTTCGCGGCTGCCGCCGTTACGTCTATCGAAGCGATGTCAGCAGGCAAGGTAATCGTATATTCAATCGTCTCGGAAGAGAAGGCCCTGCTCCACTTGCCTGTCGATATCGTTAGCGACGTTAACTGGGGAGCAGCTACGGGATCTGGATCCGGATCGGGATTCCCGCCTGCTTTGATTTCCCATTTCGCGTAAAGATGAATGTTGGCCTGTTCCATGTTGAGCTTGTCGCCGGACTGGTAGACCGTGCCGGTGCCGTCGGCCGCGAGCGTCCAGCCGGTAAAGGTGTAGCCGGCTTTGGTCAAGCTGCCCAGGTTGCCCTGCACCGTCACCTCTGCTCCCTCTTCGTACGCGCCGGCATCCACCGGCACGCTGCCGCTGTCCGCGCCGCTCGCCCCATACGTTACGCCGTACGTCGGGTTCGCCGTCCACTTGGCGTGCAGTGTGACATCAGCCGCGCCCATCGTCAGCTTGTCGCCGGACTGGTAGACCGTGCTGCTGCCGTCGGCAGAGAGCGTCCAGCCGGTAAAGGTGTAGCCGGATCTATCCAGCCCGCCTGTGTTGCCTTGTACCGTCAGCTTGGCGCCCTCTTCGTATGCGCCGGCATCCACTGGCACGCTGCCGGCATCAGCATTGCTGGCCTCGTAAGACAAGCTATACTTGGGTTTCGCCGTCCACTTGGCGTGCAGCGTTACGTCCGCCGCGCCCATCGTCAGCTTGTCGCCGGACTGGTACACCATGCTGTTGCCGTCGGCCGCGAGCGTCCAGCCGGCAAAGGTGTAGCCGGACCTGGACAGGCCGCCTGTGTTGCCTTGGACCGTCACCTCGGCGCCCTCTTCGTATGCGCCGGCATCCACCGGCACGCTGCCGCTGTCCGCACCACTCGCCTCATACGTTACGCCGTACGTCGGGTTCGCCGTCCACTTGGCGTGCAGCGTGATGTCCGTCGCGCCCATCGTCAGCTTGTCGCCGGACTGGTACACCGTGCCACCACCGTCGGCCGAGAGCGTCCAGCCCGCAAAGGCGTAGCCGGACCTAACCAAGCCGCCTGTGTTGTCCTGCACCGTCACCTCTGCTCCCTCTTCGTACGCGCCGGCATCCACTGGCACGCTGCCCATGTCCGCACCGCCGGCCTCATACGTCACGCCATACGTCGGATTTAGCGTCCACTGCGCATACAGCGCCGCGTCGGCCGCAGCCATCGTCAGCGCTGCGCCCGCCGCGTACGGCGTACCGCTGCCATCCGCAGCGGTATTCCAGCCGGCAAAGGTGTAGCCTTTTTTAACGAAACCATTCTCGTTGCCCAAGACGGTCGCCGCTTCCCCGGCCTCGTACTCCTCGCCGTCGCTTGGACCTGTGCCGCCCGTTTCCCCGTTGCCGTCGTACAGCATTTTAAACGTCGGATTTTTCGACCATTGCGCGTACAGCACCAGATCCTCCTGCCCGATCGTCGCCTGGTCGCCTTCCGCATAAGACGTCCCGGTGCCGTCTGCAGCCGTATTCCAGTCCGCAAACGTGTATCCGGCCCGGATGAGCGCCCTGGCATTGCCCAAAATCTCGGCCTGCTCGTCTTCGTAGTAGTAGTAATCGTCGACCGGCACCTTGCCGCCGGTGTTGCCGTTTCCTCTATAGATGACGCTATAAGTAGGGATCGCGACCGTAATGACTTGCTGCATCGTATATGCGGTTTTCTTGCCGGCCTTGTCCTTGACGATAACGTTGAAGTAATAAGGCATGCCGTCGAACAGACCCGTAAGCTGCAGGCTGTCGATATCGGCCGTATAGGCGTTGACGGCGATGCCTTTGGCTTCGATATCCGCGACCGTCTGGATGTTGTTCTTGAAAGAGCGATAAACGCGATATTGCAAACTCGATTGCTCGGACATATTATCGGTCGCCTTGGACCAGGTCAGCGTAGCGCTGTCCGTCGTGACGCCCGATGCGGAGATCGTTCCGGGTGAAACGTCCGGCGTCGTGCCGTCCAGCCACCCGCCCTGCACGGGAACGGCCGAATCGGTCCCTTTTCCGTTGCCAAGCTGCCCGTAGCCGCCGTAGCCCCAGCTCCAGACGGAGCCGTCCCTGCGCAGCGCCGCAGCGTGGAAGGAGCCGGCCGAGACCTGCACGACATCGGAAAGGCCGCTCAACTGCACGGGCGCGTTTCTTTGCGTCTTGGTGCCGTCGCCGACCTGTCCGTAATTATTGTGGCCCCAGCCCCACACCGTGCCGTCTTCCTTCAGCGCAACGCTGTGGAAGCCCCCTGCCGCAATCGCTTTTACGCCGCTGAGACCCTGCACCTGCACCGGCAAGATTCGCTTCGTCGCCGTACCGTCGCCGAGCCTCCCCTGCCCGTTGTCGCCCCAAGCCCACACCGTTCCGTTTTCCTTGAGCGCCAGATTGTGATAGTTGCCGGCGGAGATTGCGAGCACATGATCGAGCCCCGACACCTGCACCGGCGTCTTCTGCGCCGCAGATTCGGTACCGTTGCCCATCTCGCCTGCCGTATTAAGCCCCCAAGCCCATACCGTGCCGTCGGACTTCAAGGCCATGCTATGATAACCGCCCGCGGATACCGCGACGATATCCGTCAGTCCCGGAACGACGTCAGGCACGGAACGACTTGCAAGCGTGCCGTCGCCGAGCTCTCCGCTCTCGTTGTCCCCCCAGGCCCACACCGTCCCGTCCTTTTTCAAGGCGAGCGTGTGATAGCCGATCCCGCCGGACAACGAAGCAACGTCGTCGATCGCGATCTGCACCGGCTGCAGCCGATCCGTCGTCGTGCCGTCCCCCAGCTGCCCGTGGTTGTTGGAGCCCCAAGCCCATACGGTACCGTCCTGCTTGACCGCGAACGACTGCCGCACGCCGGCTGCGATCGAAGCTACGCCGCTCATCCCCGTAGCGGCGACGGGCGCTACGCGATTCGTCTGCGTGCCGTCCGCGAGGCCGCCGAATTCGTTGCCGCCCCAGCCCCATACCGTACCGTCCGTCAGCAGGCCGACGGTGTGGTAATAGCCCGCAACCAACTGCGGGGCGACCTCCGGCGCAGCCGCATGGGCACTCCCTCCCTTGCCATAGCTCGGAATAAGGCCGAACAATAGCGCCAGGCACATCAGCAAACTCGTCTTGCGTCTCACCTTGCATTCCTCCCCGCTTGCCGGCGCGCAGTCCGGCTTCTGCCGCTATTTTAAGGGGAGCCCGCAAGACGATACGATTATCGAAAGTTAATTCGGTTAAAAGAAAACGCCCTTAATCCTTGCTGCCGCTAGATGCAAACAGCCCGCCCGCCAGATGGCGAACGGACTGTCGGATGGCCTTGACTTAAGGATTGACGTTGATCGTAAAGGTAGAAGTCGTATTCTTAATCGGCGTCACGACGTTGTTGAATTTCAGGTTGTTAAACGTCACCGAGCCGACTGCCGGCCCCTGGCCCGGTTCAGGCATCTCGTTTGCCCAAATGCCCACGCCGCTTTTCGCGTCGAACGCGTCGCCGCTCTTCTGCGCGCCGGAGATCGTGATGTTGGTGAAAATCGTGTCGGTCACCGGATTCTGCGGCTGTCCGCCGGAATAGTTCGTCTGGAACATGATGCCGTGGTACGTCGGATCGACGATATCCACGTCGCTCACGCGGATGCCCTGGAACACCTTGGATGCGGAGAACACCCAGATGGCCGGGAACGTCTGCTGGCCCCAGAAATGGCCGCCCGCGCGCACGATCGAGATATTTTGCAGGTTTGTGGTCGGACTTGCGCCGAAGCCGTTCATCGGGTAACCGAAGTCGAGCGAGCTGATCGTAATGCCCGAATAGCAAAGCGTATCCGCGATGTAGATGTTGCGGAACGTGTTGGCGTATCCGCCATACACCGCGAGCCCGGCCGCGCGCCAGGTGAGAATGGACGTCAGGTTTTCGAAAATATTGTCCTTCTCGTCCGCTCCGCCCGCGTCGATCGCCGAGAACAGCGCAAAGCTGTCGTCTCCGGTCGCGCGAGCTTCGTTGTTGGAGATCAGATTGTTCGTGCTGCCGTTCGTCATGTTGATGCCGTCCGCGAACGTGTCGCGAATGCGCGAGTTTTTAATCGTCATGTAGTCCGTGTTGGCGCCCCAGTACATGCACACCATGTGCTCGGTCCAGATATTGTCGATCGTGATATTGGCGACGTTGGAAAAGTCGAACACCTTGCCCGGCCCGTCGATCCGGGACGTATAGTTGCCGAAGTAGGCGAAGTTGGCAAAGGTGGAGCCGTTCGCCGTGGACGTCGCCGAGAAGCCGATGTCGGTGTTGGACTGGTTCGACGGCGCAACGAAGCGCGTGTACCATGGACCGGCGCCGATCACCTTGATCGGCTTGCCGTACACCTGGAACTTGTTCGACGTCGTATACGTGCCCGCCGGCAGATAGACGCCTACGTAGGTGCCCGTATTGTCCATACGCACCTTGTCGAGCGCGTTTTGCACGTCCTGGTGCGTGAAGCCCGTCGGCACGACATACTTGGCAGGATCGGGATTCGCGATCGCCGACACCTGCTCGAGGCTGACGAAGTCGATGGCGTAGTTCGTCGTGTTGGCCGCGTCCTTCTGCAGCCGGATCGTGCTGCCCGCCGGGATCGTCGTATCGAACATGAGGTTCGCTTCGTCATAGATATGGCGCGGCGAGCCGGAGCCCGGGCTGTTGCCCGGCGCGGTCTCGGAGCCGTAAAGCCAGGCATACCTGGACGTCAGGTCGATCGCCTTGGCGAAAGTGCCGTTGACGTAGACGTTCAGCGTCGCGTTGATGCCGTCGCCGCCCGGCGCGTCCGGGATGGAGAAGCGGGCGACCAGCGTGTTGGTGCTCGCCTTGGTCGTGAACTGCACGTAGCTGCCGGTTGCGTTAAGCGTGACCGCCTTGCGGCCGGAAGCCTCGCCGGCAAGGTCGCCGATGTTGCGGTTCGGTCCGACGACCGCTGCGCCGCCGCCTATCGTGCCGTCCTCGGCCTCGTACATGTCAAACGGCATGTTCGCGCCGCGACCGACGAACAACGGCTGCGTGGAGACGTTGTTCGCTTGCTTGACGGGCAATTCGTTGCCGTCGGCTGCGATCTGGACCTTGACGTTGTACTTGCCGTTCGCCGCGGTCCAGTTGCCAAGGGCGATCGACGTGCTGGACGCGCCTGCGGCGAGCGCACCGGTGTAGCTGGCCGTCAGCGTCTTTACGACCGCGTTGGTCGTGGCGTCCGTCAGAGTCAGCGTGACGGCGTGCGCGCCGGCGGCCGAGGCGATCGTGCCCTGATTTTTCAGGATGACGGAGAAGTTCGTCGTATTGCCCGCAGCCGGATTGCTCGGGCTCCAGCTGACCGACGTGGCAACCAGGTCCGAGCTCTGAACCGGGCTCACCGTCAGGTTGGAAGCGCCGGTGTAGCTGTTGTTGTTCTCGTTTTGCTCGATGACGGCGTTGTCTTCGTCGACCTTGGCGGAGACGGCGTAGCTGCCTGCGTCCTTGGCGCCGATGTTGACGCTCACGTTGGCTTGAGCGCCTGCAGCGAGCGCGCCGACGTTCGCCGTCCCTACCTTGGTCGCGCCGAGGTAGAAGTTGACTGTCGTCGCAGCGGAAGCCAGCGTGCCGGCGTTTTTGACGGTTGCCGTCAGGCTTACGCTATCCGTCTCTACCGGCGCGGCCGGCGTCCAGGTTAGCCCCGTCACGGTCAGATCCGGATTCGGCGCAGGTACGCCGATGACCTGGAACTCGGCCACCTGTCCGCCCGTCGCGCCCGTGTTGGCCGTGAACTTTAGCTGCACGTCGCTGGCGGTAGCGCTCACGGGGATCGTCACCGTGTTGCCGGTTGCCGGGTTAAACGTATACTGCGCGGACGAAACCAGGTTGTTGAATGCCGTCGCATTCTGATCGCGACCCAGCACCTGAATCGTCTGCGTACGCGTCGCCCAGGCGCTGTCCGGACTCAGCTTCAGCACGATCTGGGAGATGCTGGCGTTGGCGCCGAGCGAGACGGTCAGCGTGGCGGGATAGCTGTTCGCATTGCTTTCCCAGTAGGTCGCCGTGCTGCCGTCGTTGGCATTGGTTGCTGCGTAAGTCCAGTTGACCGAGGAGGCGGCGATCGTCTTGCCCTGCGCCAGGTTGGCGCCGGTCGGCGGAGGCGTAGCGGTCGGCGTGGCCGTTGGCGTTGCGGTTGGCGTGGCCGTTGGCGTCGCTGTAGGCGTTGCCGTTGGCGTTGCTGTAGGCGTTGCCGTTGGCGTCGCCGTCGGGGTTGCGGTCGGCGTTGCGGTGGGCGTCGGCGTCGCGGACACCGCCGTCAGCGAGATCTGGTCCAGGTTGACGTTGGCGGAATCGGTCGCATCGTACTTATAGGCGATCGTGTTGCTGCCCGCGTTTAACGCAAACGTCTCGGATTGCGATCCCCACGTGTCCCAGTTGGCAAGATTGGCGAGCGTCGTCTGTTTGATCTTGGCGCCGTTTACGTAGACGCTCAGCGTTCTGGCCGCGCCGTTCGCGTTGCCGTACTTGAGCGCGACCGCGTAGTTGCCGGCGGCTGCGGCATTGACGGTGAACTGCGTCTGTGCGCCCTGCGTCCAATAGCCGTCCACGAATCCCGTCCCCGTATAGCCGGGGTGGTCCGTGTTCACTTTGGCTCCGCCGGACAGCGCGGCCGCTTCGGCTTCATACACATTGTTGGCTGGCGGCGCGACGGTTCCGTACACCTCGAACTCGGATAACTGACCGGCCGGCCAGGCGCTGTTGGCCGTGAGGTTGACCTTGACGTAGCGCGCGCTGGCGGCGGTGAAGCTGATCGTCACCGCATTGCCGGTGGCCGGGTTAAACGAATACGAAGCGGACGACGCGAGCGTGCTGTACGTGGAGTCGTTCAGACTGCCCTGCACGGACAAAGTTTGCGAGCGCGTTCCCCATCCGGACGGCAGCTTCAGCACGACCTGATTAACCGAGGAGGCTGCTCCCAGGTCAACCCGGATCCATTGCGGAAACGCATTGTTCGCGCTCTCCCAGTAGGTGCCGGCGTTGCCGTCCACGGCATTGCCCGCTTGGTACACATCCGCGTATGAGCTCGCGGTCACAGGTTTGTTCGCCGCCAGATTCGGGCCGTCCGCATAGGCCTTGGACGCCTGAAGCCCGGCCAGGTTGGCGAGCAGTCCGGCCATCAGCGCGAGAGCCAGCAAAGAAGCCGTCCACGGCTTCCGTTTCCCCGTATGCAGTTGCATAAACATCATCTGCCTCCTTTTAAATGGATAACTCGAATTTTCGGTCCCTTCCGACTTGAGCGGCTGATCAGCGGCGCCCGACAAAAGCTCACCGTGCTGCGAACCTCCTCCTCCCGAATATGGATGATGCTTCCTTTAAATTATAAGCGCTTACACACAAGTCCGACGATGTACATTCCTATGGGATATGTGTGCGGAACTACGATTCATGGGCGCGGAGGGTCGGAGAAACGCATGCCGGCGTTGGGCGAGGCGACGAGACTTGTGCGTTAACGATGCGGCACATTCTTATTAGCCGAAAACCGGCTTGCACTTACGGAATAACGATGCGGCACATCGTTATCTTGCTGGATTTGTCATGGCCGGGAACGCAAAAAGCCTCGCCCGCAAAACTGCGGACGAGACGGATCGATTGCCCGAAGAACGTTATCGACGCAAATGGTAAGGCACGGTCGCGATGATGACGTCCTTCTGATTGTAAAGGTAAGCGCGAAGCAGCAGACTCGACTGATTGTGCAAAATGTGCTGCCACCAGTGCTTGGCGATGAACTGCGGGATGAGGACGGTGATATGATCGGTCTCGGCGGTTTTCCACTCGATCGTATCGATGAACTTCATGATCGGGCGAATAATGCTGCGATAGCTTGATCTAAGCGTGATAAGCCGGACGCCGGGATCCCAGTCGGCCCATCTTTTTTCCATGCGCTCGATCTCCTCGTCGTCGAAGCCGACATAGACGGCGACTACGTTGTCGGTCAGCGACTTGGCGTAACTGAGCGAATTCATGACGACGCGGGTGACCCCCGCGACAGGTACGACGATCGTGCTGCCCTTGATGCACGGCTTCTCCTTGGCCGGGTCGATGCGCAGCTCGTCGGCGGTATTCCGGTAGTGGCGCGCGATGGCGAAGAACGTCCACATGACGACCGGCAGGAACACGAACACCATCCACACATGCGTGAACTTGGTGAAAATGAAGATGAGCGTAATGCTCAGCGTCGTCAGCATGCCGATCGTATTGACGATCAGACGCGTCACCCAGCCTTGCGGGCGGAGCCGGATCCAGCGCACCATCATGCCGAGCTGCGACAGCGTGAACGGGATGAAGACGCCGACCGCGTACAGCGGGATCAGGTTCTCGGTGTTGCCGTGGAAAATAATGACCAGCAGCGCAGAGAAGACGCCGAGAAAAATGATGCCGTTGGAGTAACCGAGCCGATCGCCGCGAACCATGAAGGCGTGCGGCATGTATTTGTCCTTGGCCAGCATGAACGCCAGCAGCGGGAACGCGGAATACGCCGTATTCGCAGCCAGCACGAGAATCAGCGCGGTTAGCGCCTGGATCACGTAGTAGACCGTGCCCCGCCCGAAGGTCGATTCGGCGATTTGCGAGACGACCGTCTGCTTCTCGTCCGGCGCCACGCCGTACCAATAAGCGAGCAGGCTGATGCCGATAAACATCGCGCCCAGAATCGTGCCCATCATGATCAGCGTGGCGGCGGCGTTGCGCTCGGCCGGCTTTTTGAAGTTGGGAATGGCGTTGGACACCGCTTCGACGCCCGTGAGCGCGGAGCAGCCCGAGCTGAATGCCTTGAGGAGCAGGAAGAGGCTGACGTTAGACACGGCGGCGCCGAACTCCGGCACGTGAGCGGGCGCGCCTCCCGTTGCGTACTTGACGATGCCGACAGCGATGAGCACGAAGATCGCTACGACGAATAAGTAGATCGGCGTCGCGAGCACGGAGGCGGACTCGGTCAAGCCGCGGAGGTTCATGACGGTCAGAATGAGGATGATGACGAGCGCGATCAGGACGCGGTGTTCGTGCAGCGAAGGAAAAGCCGACGTGATCGCGTCCGTCCCGGCGGACGAGCTGACCGCGACGGTCAATATATAGTCGACCAGCAGCGAGCCGCCGGCCAGAAGTCCCGTCGAGACGCCGAGATTGTCCTTGGCCACGATGTAGGCGCCGCCGCCGGCCGGATAGGCATAGATGGTCTGGCGATAAGACAGGATGAGAATAAATAAAAGGCCGAGCACCGCCAGCGAGATCGGCACCGAATACCAGACGGCCGCGAAGCCTGCCGCCATGAGGACGATCAGAATCTGCTCCGTGCCGTACGCCACGGAAGACAGCGCATCGGACGACAAGACGGCTAGCGCCTTGAATTTGCCAAGCTTGGCGCCCTCGATCTCCGCGCTTTTCATCGGCCGGCCGATCAGAAGCCGTTTAACTTTGCTGACCATGGGGTTATCTCCTTTGTTGTGCCGGCACCGCTGACGGGCATCAAAAAAAAGCCGCAGGAAAGGATCTCCCGCAGCTTATTCTTAAGCGAATAGCGGCGCAGGCTCCTCTTCCGGACGCTTGCGAGGTTAGCTGTCGGATTCGGACTCGGCAAGCAGCCCTACGCCTGGCATAGCCAAGCGATTCACCCCTGGACGCATGTGCGGCGCCCGGTTGGTTCCCCCGTTCCCGCATCTGCGGGATTCAGCGATTAGGATGTTGAATCACGAAATGAATCATACGTTACGTTCCATCTCCATGTAAACTGCCGCCGAAGGGGATGAAACAGCACGGCGGGCGGTTAGCATGCTAAGAGAACGGTTACATTCATGCGGCTCTTGCATTATCGCGGCCGCGCACATTCGCGCGCGATTTATTGAGGTTTCTGCCGTCTCCGGATGCCCGAGCATTTTAAAAGCGAATCAAAAAAATAACCCCGCCTCCCGTTAAAAGCGAGGACGAGGCTTATTTCTATGCATCCATTTTAAATGAGCTGCAGCTTCTCCAGCATGCGCATGAGCGATACGGTGGCTTCGGCCCTGGTGACCGGCGCGGCAGGCGCGAATGAGCCGTCCGCCCTGCTCAGCATGATGCCGGCAGCGAGCAGTGCCTGCGCGTCGGCGGCGGCCCAGGCAGGAATCTTCGCCGCATCGACAGAAGCGCCGGAGCCTGCCTGCCCCGCCATTTTCGGCAATCCGCCCGCATAAGCGATCGCTCTGCCCAGCATGACCGCCATCTCCTGGCGTTTGATGACGCCGCCCGGACCGAAGCTCCCGTTGCCGTAGCCCGAGATCAGCCCTGCGCTCACTGCCGTCGTCACCGGCGCGCCGTACCAGGCGCCGGCCTTGACATCGGCGAACGAGGACGCTGCGGGCAGCGTCTGCAGACCGAGCGCTCTCGCGAGCAGGGCGGCGAACTCGGCTCTCGTCACCGTCCGGTCCGGCTGGAACTGTCCCGATCCGGCGCCGAGCACGAGCTTCCTGGACGCCATTTTCTCGATCGCGGCACGATCCGGGTGGGCCGCGATGTCCGCGAACGACTTGGCTGCCTGCGCCAGCACGTACATGCTGTTGTGCGGTGTCCGGATCGCTGCAGTCAACCGGCCCTCGGAAACGGTGATCGCCGCAGGGACGAATACGAGTTGACCGGTTACGGTGTCCAAGGTCAGCGCAGTTACTTCCCCTGCCGTCTTGGGAGCTTCGATGCTTACCCGTTTGGTGACATAAATGCCGTTAAAGTTTTTCAGCTCTTTTTTCTTTTCGCCGGAAGCCAGCTCGATCGTGAAGTCGAGGAAGCCGGACAAGGCTGCATAGCCGTCCGTTCGCAGCAGTTGCTGCGACTTCGCCTGCTCCGATTGCGCTGACTTGACGACGCCGAACTCGAGCTGCAGGTCGTCGGGGACTGACGCCGTCCCCCACGCTTGCGCCAGGAGCGAGCCGCCAAGCAGCTTGACGGGAATCTCGTACGAGACTTTGTCAGTCTGTACGACGAGCGTCAAGCCCGAGGATTGGACCGACGCGGCCGCGAGCGCCGCGGACGGCAGCCGCACCTTGACGCCGTCTCCGCCTGCGCCGACAGCCAGGACGAGCTTGAGCGCCGTGCCGGCAGATGCCGACTGCTCGCCCGCCAGCTTGAGCGCTTGCTTCAGCTTGTCGGCGTCGGGCTCGACGATGGAGATCGAGCGTCCGTCGGCGCCGGCTTCCTGCGACGACTTCAGGTCGGTGCCGGAGAGCTTGATCGTTCCGTCTTGAACATTCGTCTCATCGTCGGCATCTTCGGCAGGCGCGCCTCCACCGGATGCGCCGGTACTTGGAGTGCCTGTTCCTGGTGTGCCGGTGCCTGGTGTGCCGGTGCCTGGCGAACCCGTACCCGGGTTGCCGGTGCCTGGGTTGCCTGTGTTCGTATCCACGACGATCGGGCAAACATTCAGCGGCGAGGAGACCGAAACGATCGGACTGAAGCCGACGCCTTCGTAGTCACCGTACGTCGTAATCGTTGTCGCGCCGGCGCTTGTCGCGACCAGCGTGAACACGCCTTCCTTCGCGCTCTGGGCCAGCGCCAGCGTCCCGGCTGCCAATCCAGAAAACATGCCGGAAGAAGGGGAAGAACCGTTAGGGCCTAACTTGTATGACGCGCTGCCAATCGTGTTGCCGGACCGCACGGTCATCGATTGCCGTTGATCTTTTTCATCGAACGGGCCGAACAGAATATCGTCTACGCCGTCGCCGAGCTCTCCGCCCGATTGCAGCCTGTCTCCTGCGCTGCCCGACTTGTAATAGAGTCCCGAACCGGAAAACACATACGTCTCGTCCGGAGATACCCAGAGCCGATCAGGCGATCCTTCATGTACGTATGGCCAATGAAAATCCGGAACGGCCGTTTCGTCGTCCGTTTCCAGCAAACGCGAAGCAATCGTCGAATAGGCGCGGAGCTTTGTACCGTCTACGATCGTATAGAGCCGCTGCCGCCCCGGCGATAGCGCAAGGCCCTGCGCGCTCGTCATATCGGCACGGGCGCGGATCGTTCCGGCTTGATCGTACGCAGTCAGATGCTGACCTCCGGCCGCGCGGCCGAGCACGTAGATCTCGCCCGCCGTCGCCACGGCCAGATCGTACGGCTCGTCCGCCGTATCGAACGCAGCTATCTGCGATAGATTGTTCGCATCCAGCACGACGATCCGGCCCGTTCCGTCTCCTTTCATCAGCGCTGCGTACACATAGTCCGCTGTCGCGTACAGACGCACCGGCGCTGCGGACAGATCTGCCGTCTCCATTCGCCCGGCGGCCGGATCAAAGGAAACGATGCTTCGATTGTTCGCGCCGCTCGGGATCAGATACAGCGCGTGCGTGCCGGGCTGTCCGGTCGCCTGCGCAGCCTGCCAGGGCAGACGCGCCCAGCCGGCGGCCGAGGCGAATGCCGACTGCGCTTTAGAACGGTTGACCACGGCGCTCCAGCCGATCGCGGCAGCACGGTTGCCCGCATCGTCGTAGATGGCGGTCGAGCTTGCGTCCGGCTGATAGCTGAACGTAACCGTATCCCCTGAGGTCGCGGCACGTCCCAGCCACAGCTCCATATGCCTGCCCTTGGCGACCGCGCGCGTGACCGACACCGCCTCGCCGTTCAGTTTGACCGCCAGTCCAAGGTATGAACCGGACAGGATCGGAGCCTGCATGCCCACGTATTCGTCAAAGGTCAGCGTCAGCTTGGCCCCGCTTACGCTGGCTGTCTTGAGCGTAGGCGGCTCTGTATCCTTCGTATAGGTGTATGCGGACGTCAGGTCCGGCCGGACGCTCCTGCCGCCCGCCGACTTTACCTTGCTCACGGTAACTTTATAAACGGTGCTCGGCTGGAGCGTCCGGTCCAACGTTAGATAAACGATATTCGCTTGGCCACAGTCCTTCTGGACAGAGACGACACTCGGATTGACCGTCCCTCCGTCCTGGCGCTCGACTGTATAGTTGGCCGGGTTGCCCAGCTCGATTGCGCTCATTTCCTGATCGAATGTCAGCACGATCATTTTCTCGCGCACATTGCCGTTCGCGCTTGCCACATAGGGGCTCACCGAATCCCTGACAGCCTTCACCTTCCAATTGCGCGTCTGACCGTTTTGAGCCGTCACGGTGTACGTCCGCTCCGCTGTCAGATCGACGGGCGCTCCGCTCGCGGGACTGACAACCGCGCCGTCGGATACGGTAATGTAAGGCGTCAGCGCGGTCAGATCGTCTCCGTCCTCTACATAGAGCGTGACCGTGCTGCTGGCGTTGTCGATAATCGCGGAGCCGTACAGCATATCCAGATTAAAGCCGACGATCGCATTGGCCGTCTCCGGCTTGGCGACGCTGCCGGTTACGGTCCACCGGCGTTTATTGCCGTTCTCGGAGGTCACCTCGAACTGCACGGGGGACGCATAATTGCGAACCTGAGCCGGGTCCGGGGAGATCGATGCGCCCGGGGACACCGAGATCCGCGCAGACAGACTGCTTAAGTCGGTACCCGGCGTCACTTGGAACGTAACGGTGGAAGCTGCCGCATTGATGTAAGGATTGTCCGCAAGCTGATCGGCGCTTAAGGACACGATCGAATTTTCGCTGGCCGTATACCCGAGTCCTACTGCAGCCCAGGCCGCTTCGACCTTGGCGATGACAGCCGACCGGAGCTCGTCCGAGAGCGGAAGATCGCCCGCCGCCAGCACGAAGGCGTCGCGCGCATCCGTGAATTGCGCCGTCGGCGTCAGATAGGAGGTGAGCGCGCCGTAGGCCATGTCGCCCATCAGCTTCCGGCCTTGGCCGGCCAGCTGCGGGATGGCATCGATCCCCGTCGCCATCAGATAGGCGGCATGGTTCGGTATGCCGCTGTTTTTATGAACGCCGCCGTTGTCGTTGCTCTCCGGCAGCTGCGCATATCCGCTCATCGTCCCGGGCTGCGGATCCAGTCCCAGCTCGGGCTGCTGCAAGCTGCGCAGATAGCCGCTGCCGCCGGTGACGCCCGTATCCTCGCCGATCGTCCAATCGTCGTCGTCCATCACGGCAGCCATCATATCCGCAAAGGATTCATTGAGCGCGCCGGATTCATTTTTGTATTCCAGGTCGGCGCTGTGCTCGATAACCCCATGCGTCAGTTCGTGAGCCACGACGTCCGCCGCGCAGCTCAGGCATTCGAATTGCTTGGAGCCGTCGCCGTATACGATCTCGCTGCCATCCCAGAACGCATTGTCAATAACGTTCGTATTAACGAGCGATACGATCGACATCCCGTTGCCGTCCAGACTGTCGCGGCCGAACCGGTTCAGATAGAAATCGTATACTTGTCCCGCAAAATAGTGGGCGTCCACCGCATCCGGGTTGCTGCTGTAGAAATTCGGCGTTTTAGCGCTCACGGGGGAGTAAGGATCGTCGAGATCATAAGTTTCGATCGTCCCCGTCTCCGCCCCCTGGTTGTACTTGTACATCGGCTTGGTCGTGTCGACCAGGTAAAAGGCACCGTAACGGTTAACGGCATTCAGCGCCCTGATGCCGCCCTTGTAGCCGGCCCCGGTCGCCTCGGCGCTGTCCGCCGCAGCCTCCGCGAGACGGCTGAACTTGCTCAGCACCCGTCCGTCGCCCGCATCGATATAGCCGAACCAGCGGCCCGGCACGGGCGCCTGCGTCGCAAGCTCGACCTTGTAGGCTAACGCGAACATCCCCGATCCGTCCGGATAGTAGATCAGCCACGCCTTGGGCGTCTCCGGCTGCACCACTGAAGACTGGCCCTCAGCCGGCGCCGTGTCAGCGGCAAGATTGGAGCTCGCGCCGACGACGGCGCTGCTCCCCCCGGCGCCGACCGACGCCGCCAGCGCCGCAATCGCCTGCTCTTCAGTCAGGACTGCCGTTCCCTCCGCAATCAAGGATCCGATATCGGACGCGGTCTCGTTGGTCGCCGCGTACAGGCGCCTCTCCGAATCCAAGTGCGCGCGTATATATTTACCGTAGACCGGAATGCCGTTATACGATTGCTGAATCAAATAATGCGCTTTGCGATAGGCATCGGTGCTCTTGCCGACGATCTCCAGGCCTGCCGACGAACGTGCCAGGCTGCGCGACGTTCCCGAAAAGTAGTTAAGCACGTCGGCGTCGGAAGCCAGCACCGCGGCGCCTTCTCCGCCTGACGGGAGCGATGCGCCAACGGCAGACGCCGCGCCGGCGGACCGCATATCGGCCGCCCCCGCGCTCCAAACAGCCAAGGCCAACCCCATGATGCCCATACGCTTTATTAATTTCGACAAGCTTCCGCTCAAATGTAGCCCCTCCAAAATAACCTATAATTTCTGAATATATATCGGAAATTATTGGACTACAATGAAATTATTATGGTTGAAGTTATAAATTGAATAAATAAAACCGGCACCGCTGTAGCGGATGCCGGTCCAATTGTGATTTGAAGCTTATTCGACGTTTCTGTCCCCTTTTTTAACCCAATACGACCCGGTCGTCCGCCAGCTTGTGGCCGCTGATGCGCTCGAATTCGCCGAGCAGCTTCTGCACGGTCAGATCCTGCTTGCGTTCCGGCGGAATGTCGAGGATGATGCGCCCCTTGTCCATCATAATGAGACGGTTGCCAAGGCGGATGGCCTGCTCCATGTTGTGCGTGACCATCAGCGTCGTCAGCTTCATGCTGCGGACGATCTCCTCGGTGAGGCGGGTGATCAGCTCCGCGCGCGCCGGATCGAGCGCCGCCGTATGCTCGTCGAGCAGCAGGATGCCCGGCCGCGTGAACGTGGACATCAGCAGGCTGAGCGCCTGCCGTTCGCCGCCGGACAGCAGCCCGACCTTGGCGCGCAGTCTCGCGTCCAGACCGATGCCGAGACGCTTCAGCTCTTCCTTGAACAAGGTACGCTTGCGTGCCGTCACCGCCCAGCCGAAGCCCCGCGGCTTGCCGCGTGCGTAGGCCATCGACAGATTTTCCTCGATCGTCATGTTGGGCGCCGTGCCCGCCATCGGATCCTGGAACACCCGTCCGACCCATCTACTGCGCTCGGCCTCGGACTTCGACGCGACGGATTGCCCGTCGATCCGGACGTCGCCGATATCGGGCTGCATGACGCCGGAGATGATGTTCATCAACGTGGACTTGCCTGCCCCGTTGCTGCCGATGACCGTGACGAAGTCGCCCTCGTTCAGCTTCAGGTTAATGTTCATGAGCGCGACTTTCTCGTCCGCCGTCCCGGGGTTGAACAGCTTGGATACTTGATTGATCTCCAGCATCAGATCGCCCCCTTGCCGCGCATGCCGGCCGCCAGCTCGGCGGTACGCCGTTTGGCTTGCTGTTTCTGTTTAGCCGATCGGCTCACCGTCGGAATGACAAGAGCTAGGATGACGATAATCGCCGTGATCAGCTTTAGGTCCGTCGCCTTAAGATGCAAGAACTCCGCCCGCAAGGCCAACGCGAAGACGATCCGGTAGGCCAAGGAGCCGACCACGACGGCGAGCGTCGCCCAGAAGACGCGCTTCGGCCCGAGCAGCGCTTCGCCGATGATGACGGAGGCGAGGCCGATGACGATCATCCCGATGCCCATGGAGATGTCGGCGGAGCCGCCGTCCTGGGCAATCAGCGCGCCGGACAGCGCGACGAGACCGTTCGACAGACTGACGCCGAGGATCGTCGTCAGGTCCGTGTTGGAGCCGAAGCTGCGGATCATGCGTTTGTTGTCCCCGGTCGCGCGAAGCGCGAGCCCAAGGTCCGTGTGCAGGAACGCATCGAGCAGCAGCTTGACGACGAACGCGAAGGCGAACAGGACAACGATGTACGCGAGGCGGAAATCGTGCCACTCATGCGAAGCGACGCCGGAGAACAGCGTGTCCGTATTCAGCAGCGAAATATTCGGCTTGCCCATGATCCGAATGTTGATGGAGTACAGCGCGATCATCATGATGATACCCGCGAGCAAGCCGTTGACCTTGCCCTTGGTATGCAGCAGACCGGTACAGACGCCCGCCGCCAGACCGCCGCCGAAGGCCGCGAGCGTCGCGAGCCAGGGCGCTTGGCCGTGCGAGATCATCACCGCGGCGATGCCGGCTCCCGTCGTGAAGCTGGCGTCTACGGTCAGGTCGGGGAAATCCAGGATGCGATACGTGATGTATACCCCGAGCGCCATCAAGGCATACATGAAGCCAAGCTCGACTGCGCCGGTCAGGGAATGGATCAATGACGACACCTACTCCTATTGAATAATGTTATTGAATAATATTGTTGGTCGGATCCTGCACCTTGCTCTTCATTTCGTCGGACACCGTGATGCCTTGCGCTTCGGCGGCCTTGAGGTTCAGAATCAGGTCGAGCTTCTCCTGCATGCCGACCTTCATGTCGCCGATGTTGGCGCCGTTCTTGAGCACTTCGACGGCCATCTGGCCGGCTTGATAGCCGTGGTCGTAATACTTGAAGCCATAGGTAGCGAATGCGCCCTTCTCGACCGTATCGCGGTCGCTGGAGAAGAACGGCAGGTGATTGTCGTTGGCGACCTTGATGATCGCGTCGACGCTGCTGACGACCGTATTGTCAAGCGTGATGAAGAGCGCGTCCGCGCGGCCTACGAGCGACTCTGCGGCTTGCTTGACTTCGGATGTATTCGTGACCGGCGCCTTAACAAGCTCGATGTTGTGCTTCTTAAGCTGCTCTTCGGCGTTCTTCGCCATGACGACGGCGTTCGATTCGCCTTCGTTGATGACGAGGCCGACCTTCTTCACGTTCGGAAAATCGGATGCGATGAAGTCCATCAGCTGCTGCACCGCGACCGGGTTCGTGTCGGAGATGCCGGAGATGTTGGCGCCCGGCTTGTCCAGGTTCGTTACCAGCTTGGCGTCGAGCGGATCGGTGACGGCCGCGAACAGAATCGGCGTATCCTTTACGTACTGCGCCAATGCGACCGCGGAAGGCGTCGCGATGCCGAAGACGAGATCGTACTTCTCCGACGCGATTTTCTGGCCGATCGACAGGTTCGTGTTCTGGTCGCCCTGCGCATTGTTCAGCGAGATCTTCAGGTTCTTGCCTTCTTCGATTCCCGCATCCTTGAGCGCGGCGATAAAGCCTTCGCGCGTCGCGTCGAGCGACGGATGCTCTACGATTTGCGAGATCGCGATCGAGTAGTTCTTGTCGTCGGCCGGCGCGGACGCGCTGGCGGATGCGCTGGCCGACGGCGATGCCGACGGGCTGGCCGCTCCGCTTTCGTTGTTGCTCGTGTTCTTCGCCCCGCAACCCGCCGTCGTCAGCATGGCGAGCGAGAGAAGCGCGGTTGCCCAGATTCTCTTTTTCATTTTTCATGGCCCCTTGTCTAGTGAGTTTAAACTACAGTTTAAATGTCAAAGCGCGCATTCGTCAATGAAAGCGATTACCGGCCGCCGCTCCGCCGCCGCAGCGATTCCCTGTACACGGGGCTGCGAAACCGCAGGATCGGATCGTCCGTAAGCTCGATGCCCGCTCCAGTCATCGTCGGGTCCATTACGAGTCCGTCGGGCTCCGCGATCACAGCCGTGACGCTTAAGACGCCCGCCTCGATGCGCTGCCGGTCTTCGGGCCACGGCAGCGTGGGGTCGTCCGTCGGGTCATCTTCCTGTCCAAGCACGATATTCAAGCGAAAGCGAAGCGGCGCTCCCTTTATACGCGCGGCCGCATCAAGCTCCAGATAATCTTCCGGCAGCGACTTGAGCTCGGTAACCGACAACGTCTCCACGCCAAGCTCGGGCATCCATTCGAACTTCGCCGGCCGACGGTTTCCTTCCCCGTCGACAAGCATAAAGGCATGGATCGCATAATACCGGCAAGTGCCGTAGCTCTTCGGCGGCCGCAGCTTGCCGATATGCGCCATCGCGTGGCGCGCCTCCGGAAAATGTGTCGCCAGCTCCGCCGCGGCCGCGATCGCTTCGATGCCGCCTCCTTTCAACCGGTTCGCTTCCTTAATAAGGTCAAAAAACGAGGCAGGCGTCTTGGCGAAGAAAACCGGAACCGTCACGGCCGTCAGCACCGAAACCTCGCCGTCCGCCGGCATGAACCGCACGGCCAATCCTTTGCCCGGCGACAGGAGGTCGGCCAGCGAAGGATCTGACGAACTGCCCGAGAAGCGGACGACCGCTTCGATCTCTTTGCCCTTATCGCGTAAATGCGCCGCGATCGTAAGCCCGGCGGCCAATCCGCTCGGCATAAACACGGCGCGACCGCATATGCCTTTCGCATGCACCCGTCTATTCCCGGGGTGAACGCCTGAAAGTCCTTCGAGGGCGTCGACGGTCGGACTCGTCAGATCCGCAAGAACGTCTTCCCCGACGGTTGAATCGTTGTTGCTGCGATCAATTTGGGTTCGATCGGTTTGGGCGCGATCGGCCAATGGTTTATGCATTCGGCACTTCCCTCCAAGTCTTGAGCTGCCGCCCGCATCAGCCGGCCGGCGATTGTTATATTTACCCTTTTTGCGCATCGCTAACCGATGCCGATGGGCATGCCGCAGCCTTGACGATCGGTCAAATCAGGCCCGCTAACGGTCAAATTTTTTTTGAGCCGCCTTGCTATAGTGAAGGGGCAATCAACTGTATGGAAATGGAGGAACGCATCAGTGAGTCAGTCCACGCTTCTCCCCGTCTACTCGCTGCTCAAGGACAACCTTCGCACCGAGGTGTTTACGGACAGACGGCAGCTTGGCCAGGCGGCATGCGACGACTTCGTCGGCAAGCTGAAAGCGCTTCTGGCAATCGGCCGCAGCCCACGCGTCGTATTCGCGGCCGCGCCCTCGCAGAACGAATTTCTCGACGCGCTCGCCGCCGAGACCGGTATCGATTGGAGCCGCGTCACCGCGTTTCACATGGACGAATACCTGGACTTGCCCGCTGGCGCCCCGCAGCGCTTCGCGCGATACCTGAACGAGCGGCTGTTCGACAAAGTCAAACCCGGAAGCGTACACCTCATGAACCCCTGCGAAGACGCCGAGAAGGAAGCGCTTCGCTACGAACGGCTGATGCGCGAGGCGCCGATCGATATCGTCTGTCTCGGGATCGGGGAAAACGGCCACTTGGCCTTCAACGATCCGCCGGTCGCCGACTTCGACGATCCGCGCTGGGTCAAAGTCGTCGAGCTCGATGCGGACTGCCGGATGCAGCAGGTCAACGACGGGTGTTTCAACTCGCTTGCACGCGTGCCGAAGCATGCGCTCACGATGACCATCCCCGCATTAATGTCCGCCATGCATCTTGTATGCATCGTGCCCGGACAGCGCAAACGCGAAGCCGTACGCCGCGCGGTCCACGGCCCGATCGAGGAGGCTTGTCCCGCCAGCGCCCTGCGACGGCACGAGAGCTGCGTCCTGTACACAGACATGGACAGCTACGGTTACAAGCGGATCGATTAAGACTAACTTGGCAAAGGAGGGAATTTACGATCGGATCGGCGACGAGAACTCCGGCACGTAAGATCGCGCCGGGCTCGCGAGCCCGATAAACGATTTCGCCGTTGTTATTTTGAATAGGAGGTCATCGAAATGAACCAACGACCGCTGTCCGCGCAAGACGACATCATGGGGGCTTACCTGACGTATATCACAGGGCTGCTCGAAGAGATCCGAAGCGAGCCTCGCGACCGCCTGCTGGAGGTGGCCGGCTTGCTGGCCGACCAGATCGCGGAGGATAAGCTCGTCTACCTCTACGGTCCCGGCGGGCACTCCAACATGAACGCCACGGAAATTTTTTTCCGGGCCGGCGGCTTGATGCACATTAGCGCCATCCTCGACGAAGGCACGATGATCTCCAACGGCGCGCTTCGCTCGATGGCCGTCGAACGCACGCCGGGTTACGGCAAGCTCGTCATCGAGGACAACCGGCTCGGCCCTGGCGATATTCTAATCCTCGCCAACGCCTACGGTATCAACACCGCCTGTATCGACGCGGCGCTTGAGGCGAAGCGCAGAGGCGTCGTCACCATTGCCGTGACCTCGGTCGGTCATGCCGACGCGACCCCCAAGGATCATCCGGCGCGGCACCCTTCCCGGCTTAATCTGTACGAAGCATGCGACTATTACCTCGACAGCAAAGTGAAGCCGGGGGACTCGGCTTTGCCGATTCAAGGCCTCGAGCCACGGATGGGATCGACGTCCACGTTCGCCAACGCCTTTCTGCTGAACTCTCTTATGATGACAGCCGCGGCTCTTCTTGCCGAGAAAGGAATCGAAGTGCCTGTCTGGAGAAGCGCCAATGCGCCCGGAGGGGACGAGTGGAACAACCGCTTTATCGATCGGTTCAAGGGCCGCGTGAGATGGCTGTAGCGGGCGCGGCGGCGGAGACTTCATCTCGGAGAATCTCCGGCTTGGAAAAAACGTTCGTTCGCTGCTTATCCCTGAATGCCCAGGAGGAATCGTCATGAAGCTCGACCTGATCCCGCAACCGCAATACGTCCGGCCGTTACCCGAAGACGGAGACGATATTCAGACGCCGCTGCCCGCCCATCTCGCCGGCATGCGCGTCAAGCTGCTGACGCCCCGTTCCGACGACAGGCTGTCGCGTCTGGCGCGCGAGCTGTTCGGCGATGCCTATGTCGCCCTGGGAACATCGCCCGATACGTACGCCCTTCTGTCCGAGGGCCAGCCTATGCGGCGCGAAGCGGCCGAACGCCTCGCCGGTCGCCATGACGGCTATGTGCTGCGCATCGGCGACGGCG
The DNA here is from genome assembly GCF_042649185.1 of Cohnella sp. GCM10012308. Lineage (NCBI taxonomy): Bacteria > Bacillati > Bacillota > Bacilli > Caryophanales > Paenibacillaceae > Cohnella > Cohnella sp. GCM10012308. The sequence continues at coordinate 12,013 of NZ_JBHRYU010000008.1, read as the reverse complement.
GCTTGTCGCTGCATGCCCGGGAAGCGTCCGGCCTTTATTACGGTTTGAAAACGCTTCTTCAATTGATGCGGAGGTACGACCCGCTGCCTGCAGTCGAAATTGCCGATTGGGCCGACTTGCCGCTGCGCAGCGACTATTTGGACCTCCGCACCGTTTATCCTACGTTTCCTAATCTGTTGTCTTATATCGCCGAAATGTCCGACTATAAGATCAACACCCTCGTCGTCGAATACGAGGACAAGCTGCCGTTCAGACGCCACGCCTTTCTGCGCCATCCGGAGCTGGCCCTGACGGAAGCCGAGCATGACCTTCTGCTCCTGGCGTGCCGCGATCACTTTGTCGAGGTCATACCAAAGCAGCAATCGTTCGGGCATCTGGAGTTCATTCTCAAGCACCCTTCCTATATCGCGCTGCGCGAAACGCCTGACAGCGTCGGCGAGCTGTGCCCGCACCGGCCCGGCGCGTTCGACATGATGGCGGGCATTCTCGAAGACGTCGCCGCGCTCCATCCGGACAGCCGTTATCTCCATATGGGCTGCGACGAGGTGTGGAGTCTCGGCGAGTGCGCGGACTGCCGCGCCTCCGGCCTGACGCGCGAGGCATCCTTCATCGCCTTCGTCAATCGGCTCGCCGCCCGCGTCCGCGAGCTCGGCAAACGGCCGATGATCTGGCACGACATGCTGATGCATGCCACGCATGAAGAGCTGTCCGCGCTCGATCCCGAAGTGACCGTCGTCGTCTGGATCTACGGCGGCCACCGCATGAAGCGGGATGCGCTGGACATGATCGGCAAGCTCAGACGCGCAGGCTTGTCCGTAATCGGCGCTTCCTCGGTCCGCTGCTGGGATGACGAGGGGGACCAGAATTATCCGGTCATCCGCAACCGCGTCGCCAACGTATTGCGCTGGACCGAGCTCGCCGAGACCGAGCAGTTGACGGGCGTCATCGGCACGAACTGGTCTGCGCCCTTCGCTCTGGGCAGCCCGTACGGCTTGTTCGAGACATCGCGCTATCCGGCCTTCTTCTCGGCCGACCAATGCTGGAACCGCCGTGCGGACCCGGAAACCTATCTCGCGCGATTCCTCTCGCAATATCATGGCATGGACGATGCGACCGCTATCGCCGATGGCTACGAGATAACGGACTATTACCAGCTCGTGCCGGAGCTGCTGCCCGATATCGCCCTCAACCGCCAGGTCGCCGAGCTGATCGCGGCGATGATCCAATACGAAATTCCGGCCAAGCGCAGGCTGCCGCTCTATACGTTTCTGTTCAGGGGCGAGCTGTATCCCGGCGAAGAGGTCATGACGAGTCTCAGAGACAAGCACCGAACCGGCTACGCCGCGCTGGAAGCGGCCAAGACCGCCATGCGGACCGCGATCGAGCCGCTGCTTCCGCCGGCCATGGCGGAGCTGTTCATCGCTTCGAGGTTTTACCGGTTCGGACTTTACGAGGCGAAGCTGCGGTCGATCGCGTCCGCTGCGGAAGCAGCTACGGGCGAACGACTCGATGACGACGAAGAGGAGGAAGCGCGACATGCCTGACATGCTGGTCAAATTGTACGATCTGCCGGACGGCCGTGCCGAACTCGCCGCGCTAGAGGAACAAGGCATTCGCATCGTACGCGCCATGACCGCGGACAAGGGACGCCTGGCGGAATTCGTCGGAAAGCATTTCACCGAAAACTGGCGCAGCGAGTGCGAATGCGCCTTCGGCAGGCTGCCCTCCTATGCCTTCATCGCCGTGCGGAACAAAGAGATCGTCGGCTTCGCGCTTTATGACGCAATCGTCCGCAATTTCTTCGGTCCGACCGGCGTGGCGCCGGCGTGCCGCGGCCTCGGCATCGGCAAAGCGCTGCTGCTCGAGACGCTTCGAGCCATGCACGAAGAAGGCTACGCCTACGCCATCATCGGCTGGGTAGAAGAAGCGATCGGCTTCTATGCCAAAACCGTCGGAGCGACCGTTATTCCCGACTCGTTCCCGGGCGCTTACCGGAACCTGGTCGCCTTAAACTAATCGCACGCAATCTCCGCTCATCCAAAAGAGACCCAAGTGGAACGCCTTGCATAGGCGTGCGTCTGCTTGGGTCCATTTTTTTCCATTCCGTTGCATATTCTCGTTCGTTTTTCCCGTTTTAACGATATCCCCTTCGGTCAGGATTGGCCGCTAAGCACGCTGTCCTTACTTCACATGCAGAACCGGTGCGCCCTGCATGCCGCATCGCCTCTTACAGAACCCCCCCGCCTTCAGCATCTTCGCCTCTAAAGTCACTTCCCCTTCCACCACTTCGCCCGTTACCGGTATCCCCTTCGCCAAGGGTTCGGCCTCGCCCATTCTTCATCTCTCAGAGCCTTGACCTCACATCCATAATTTATTATTATAAGAACATATGTTCCGTTCGGAGGAATGAACATGCCCAACCGCTTCTCGATTCAGGATTATGTTCCAGCCTATAACGAAGAAGACTGCGCGGGCGCCCTGTTCGCCGCCAAGTGGCCTGACGGTTTCCGCTGCCCCCGCTGTGCCCATCCGCATTTCTACATGGTAACGTCCCGCGGACGCCATCTGTTCGAATGCAGATCGTGCGCTCACCAGACTTCGCTTACGGCGGGCACAGTGCTCGAGGGTACGCGTACTCCCCTTTCCAAGTGGTTTCAGGCGATGTTTTTGATGCAGCTCGGCATCAGCGCCAAACTGCTGGCCAAGTTGATCAGTGTGACCTACAAGACTGCCTGGCTGATCAATCACAAGCTGCGCCACGCTATTGGCGAGTGGGATCGCGGCCGGCCGCTCGCAGGCGACCTGCAGCTGTTGGGCGAATATTACGGCTACGAGTACCATCGGTACTTCAGCAGCCAATTCGTGCAGGGCGAGCTGCGTCCGCAGCCGGTCGTGGTCGGCGTCTCGCTCGATGATACAGGAGATGTCGCTCATGTAAAAATGAAGGCCGTCGATGGCCCAGAGGGCGATTCGGCTATTCGTGGCGGAACGGGCGGCGAGGAGTCTGTGGAATGCTTTGTGCAAAATCATGTCGCCGGCGGCGAAGCCACCGGACATGCGGAGCTGCTCCAGCGCGGCCATCATGGGCGGTCCCGGGCTCATCATGCATGGCGAGAGGCCGTGCGTTGGCTGGCCCGCACCTTTGGCGGCATCGGCCCGAAGCACCTGCAGGCCTATCTTAACGAATTCTGCTTTCGGCGCATTTGCCGCAACGAGGTATTGACCGAGCTGATCACCAGCTGTGGCATGACCAAGACAATTACTTACCGCAGACTAGTGGGTGCCCGCTCCGGCGTTCGACCGATTAAGTGGGTATTCCGTCCCCCTGCGCGCCATCAGCAGCGTACGGGATAGCATAGAAATGCGTATTTAACACCATGCCATACCAAGGTGCAAGGCGTGCTGGCGCGCTCCCTACTACAAGGTATACGTTTTACGAAGTTTGTTGCATTCTGATGCCACTCCCTTCGCTTGCTGCAATTCCTGACCGAAGGGGATATCGTTCAAATTAGCAGAAGGTGCGCAGTGCTCCTGAATGAAGGGGATATCGTTCAAACGACGCAGACACTCGCACGCCACACTTCCTGAGCGAAGGGGATATCGTTCAAATTAGTGGAGGCGGGCAGTGCTCCTGACCGAAGGGGATACCGTTCAAACGGCGCAGACTAGGGGAATTGCCGCGACAGAGGTTCAGTCTCCCCTGTATTCGCCCGGCGTGCCGCCGATATGCTTTTTGAACAGCTTGGCAAAGTAGCTTTTATTCTCGTAACCAAGGCGCGCCGCGACTTCTTCGACGCTCATGTTGCTGCGGGCGAGCATTTCTTTGGCACGTTCCATTTTGGCGGTGGTGACGTATTGAATGAAGTTGTAGCCCGTCTCGCGCTTGAACAGCCGGCTGAAGTAGCTGGAGTTGATGTGGAGCATGTCCGCAACTTCTTCGAGCGTAATTTTGGAGCCGATGTTGTGGCTGACGTATTGCTGGGCCCGCAATATTTCGGAACGCCTGGACTGTTTGTAAATGAGGCCGAGCAGCGGCATTCTTTCTTTAAAAAACTGCAGCATCCAATCTCCAAGCTCTTGGATCGTGGAAAGGTCGCCCAACGTTCGGTGCAGTACCTCCATCGAGAATACGCTCTGATAATGCTGCAGCGCCAAAAAGCGCGTCTGATTGTCATACAGAATTTTGAGCGTCCATTCTTTGACCAATTCGGGATGGCAGCGCCTCTCTCTCGCTAGGTCCAGCCACTGGCCTATGGAAGACTCGAGCTGCGCCGCGTCTTCTTCGAGAAAGGCGTCGCGGATGCGCTGAAGCGCCTCGGGATATACGTCGTGCAGATCTCCCTCCCCAAGCACGGGCAGCTCCGCTAGCGTGAAGATGCCTTCTTCGGGGAGATAGAATCGTCCGCCGCCGGAAGACAGGAGCCGCTCGGCTTCCCTTCCGAGCGCCGCCGGCGCCGCTGCCGATGTACCGATCAAGAAGGTCGCCGCGAGGCCGCTGTCCCGGGACAGCCGCTCGCCGAGCGCCCGCAGCGAGGGCCGGACGGATTCGACCTTCATTTCGGTGAGGCTCCGCCGAAAAGGAAACAGCAGCACCGCCTCCCGCCGCCCATGCGGCAGCAGCACGGTCCCAGGCAGCTCGCCTGTCAGCCCGGCTGCCGCTTGACCGACGGCTAGCTGCACGGCCCGCTCGTCCGGCAGCCGCCGCGATAACTCGGACAAGCGGTTTAAGGCGATCAATACGGGCAGCCATACTTTGCCCTCGAAGTCGATGCCCGCCTCCGCTGCGCCGTCCGCCCATGAGAGATCGCGCCCGCCATCCGCGGTCATCCGGTCCAGCAGCCCTTGGCGCAGCAGAAGCGCGTTCTCTTCTTTTTTGGACTGCATGCGTGCCAGTGCTCGGGATTGTTCCTTTTCCGCCGCGAGCTGCGCCGACAGCTTGCGCAGCAGCGCCGCGATCTGATCCGGCCGCATCGTCTCCTTAAGCACGTAATCGTCCACTTGCAGACGGACGGCCTGCTGGGCGTAGGAGAAGTCGCCCATGCACGACAAGATGACGCATCGAATGTCGGGCTTTAGCCGTTTCAACTCGCCGATGAGTTCGATGCCGTCCATCTGGGGCATGCCGATATCGGTGATGACGATGTCCGGCGGAGCGGCCTGCGCTTGCTCAAGCGCGACCGCTCCGTTTTTGCAAGCCGAATGAAGCTCCAGACGCAGCTCCTTCCAGGGGATGGATGCGCTTAAATATTCGAGCACCGGATAATCGTCGTCTACGAGCATGACGGAGTACATACGCTTTCCTCCCGATAATTCGCATCTCGGCGTCTGCCGCCGGTTCTCAAATCCCGCTAATCATCGCTTCTGATCAGTTCCGATATTATGAGGATGGCGGCGGCTCTGCCGGAATCTCGATGACGACCTTCGTCCCCGCGCCCTCTTCGCTATCCAGCGTCAGGGAGCATCGCTCGCCGTAAATCAGCTGAAGTCGCTCGTATACGTTCGCGATGCCGATGCCTGACAGTCTTCCTGCCGCGCCCTCGGCTGATGTGGCCCCGCGCTGCGACCGGAGCTCTGCGCGCAGACGCTGCAGCGTCGCCATCGACATGCCCGCCCCGTCGTCGCGAACGATAATCCGCAGGCCCGCTTCTATCGCCGCCTCCGAGCCTGAACGCGCGTCGCCAGCTTCGCAGCGGACGACCTCCACATAGATCGTCCCCGCTTCCTGGCGAAGGCCGTGAATATAGGCATTCTCGATGACGGGCTGGAGCAGGAAGCGCGGCAACCGCAACGCCAGCGTATCCGAAGCTGCTTCGATGATCAGCGCAGCCTTCTCCTGCTGTCGGAAGTTCAGCAGCTCCATATACCGCCGCAGCACCTCCAGCTCCTCGTGCAGGGAGGTGAATTCTCCGTCCCTGCGAATCGTCTGCCGCAGCAAGCCGGACAACGAAGCCAGCAGCTCGCCGTTCTCCTCGTCCCCTTTGAGCAGAATCCGGAGCCTGATGGAGTTCAGGATGTTGAACAGAAAATGCGGATTGATCTGCGCCTGCAGCATTGCCAGCTCCGCCTTGCGCTTCTGCATCTGCTCCGCCCGGATCTCCCCGATCATGTCTTCGATGCGCCCGAGCATCTGGTCGAATTGCTTGCCCAGCCTGCCGATCTCGTCGCTGCCCCGCACGCCCGAACGGACTGCGAGCTCGCCGCGCTCGATCGCGCCCGCTGCCTTGCCGAGCGCCACGACCGGCTTCGTAAACTGGCGCAGCATGTAAATGAACAGTACCAGGAACACCAGCGTCGCCGCGATCTGTACTGCGAAGCTGAGACGCGAAACCGAGTGAAGCTGGCTCACGGCCTCTTTATACGGTCTCAGACTGACGACACGATAGCCGCCGTAATCGAGGTCATGCCGGCTGAGCAGAAACTGTTCGCCCTCGTACCGGACGGTCAACGGCGTTTCCGCCCGGCGCACTTCTTCGGGAAACGGAAACGTCTGCCCGATTCGCTGCCGATTGCGACTCGCCAGAATGCGTCCGTCCGCATCCAGCAGCATCGTTTCCTGCCTGCCGAGGTCGTGCTTAAAAATTTCCCCGAGCTTGCTCTCGCCGATGCTGATTACGATATAGGCATAAGGATCCGTCGCATAAGCCAGTCGTAGATTACGCGCCATCGTGAGCAAATAAGGCTCGGTGCCTTTGCCGTCCATCGTATATTGATTTACGAGTCCGATCCATCCGATCTCGTATGTCGGCAGCAACTTTACGCCGTTGATCCAGGGCATCCGCAAAAAGTTGGCCGGCGTAAATCCGCCGTAAAGATCGAATTGGTAGTTGGTAAAATAATGCCCGTCCACGGTCAACACCGTGACGTACACATTGTCCATCGTCGACGCGATACTGCTGAGAAAGTACCCGATGTTCTTCGCGTCCAGAGCCTCTTGGGCGGGATCGGCTTGTCCCAGCTTGTACCGCTGCCAGTTTTCCTTCAACGCGAGATTGATGTTGGTGTCGAACATGATGCCGTTGGACACGCGTATCATATTTTCGAAGAGGCTCGACAAGTACACCTCGGTCAGCTCGAGCGACTTGTTCTCGTTGTCGATGACCTGCGCCTTGACGATCCGCTGCGTGAGATAGTCCCCCGCGATCAACGTGAAGCTCGCCGGCAGCAGGAGGCACAGCAGCGCGGCCATAATCAGCTTGCCGCGAAGGCTGTGTATGAATCTGCGCCCGATGATCACCTTATCGCCCTCCCGCCGCCAGACCTTGTCTAGATTTTAACATTGTCTGCATCTTGTCCGCGACGTCTCTCGCAAAGACCAAGAACGCTTCGCAGGGAACGATCCCCGCGAAGCGCCGTTATTGTCCGGTAAAGACCGTTATTTATTGGCGTCGACGATCTTTTGAAGCGCTGCGGCAGCCTTCGAGACGGTCGTCTCCATATCTTGCTGACCGAGTACGTACTTCTCGGCTTCCTTGACGTATGCCTCTTCAAGCTCCGATTGATAAGCCGGCGGCAGGTTGAGTGGCGTCGTCGGGCTGTTCTTCATGACGTAGGTCAGCGAATCGGTATCGATCATGTCGGGGCTCTTGAGCTTCGTCTTCAAGCCGGAGATGAACTGATCGACGTCCTGCTTTTTCCAAGCCGAGTATACGTTGCTCCACTGCTCGCCCTTGGTCGTATACCAGCGGATGAAGTCGTAGGCGGCTTGCTGGTTTTCCGATTTCTTCAGCACGCCCATAAAGTTGCCGTTGGCCGGGCTTACGCCGGACGGCTCGCCCTGACTGTTGGACGGCATCGGCGCAAATGCGCTGACGAACGTGGCCGGGAACTCGTCGGAGCCTCCCGCTTCGTTGATCATCCAGTTGCCGGTGACGATCATCGCCGCCTTCTTGGAGAAGTAGACCGAACGATAGGCGAGCTTTTGCGAAATGGTATCGCTGTACGGAATAGCGCTCTTGTCCACGTTTTCCGTCTGATTGCGGATTTCCAGCGACTTGCGGACTTCTGGACTGTCCACCTTCAGCACGCCGTTGTTCACCAGGTTGTTGTCCTTGCTCTGGTTCAGCAGCCCCAGCTGCATGTACATCGGCCAGGAGTGGAAATACGTGCCGTAAATCTTGTTCGCGCCTTCCCCGCTGCTCAGCTTGCGGGAATATTCATAGAAGTCGTCCCACGTCCAGCTCGTCGGAACCGCAAGACCCGCTTTGTCCAGCATCTCCTTGTTCAGCAGCACGAAGTAGTTCTCGTAGGTGTCGGGCAGCGCGTACACCTTGCCGTTGAGCGAAGGGTCGACGGTATACTCGTCCGTCACTTTGATGCCTTCGGCGCCCAGCAGGTCGTCCAGCGGCGCCAGCAGATCGAGCCCGACGCGCTTGGAGTACTCGGCGGCGCTCGGGAACATGACTACGTCCAGATCGGAGCCGGATGCGATCAGCAGGTCCAGCTTCTTGAGACCTTCGGCCGAATCGTTGTTTTCGACCAGTTCTTCGTATTCGACGGTTACGTTCGGCTTCTCATTTTTGTACTCTGCAAGCATGCCGTCCATCTGCGACTTCGGAATCCAGGAAGCGAGCTTGATCGTAGCGGGCGCGTCCGACGACGACGCGGACGAGCTCGAGGCGGACCCGGAAGCGGGCGGTGCTGCGGACGAAGCGGCGTTGTCGTTGTTGTTGCTGCCGCAACCGGCAAGCAGCGAGATCGATAGCGCGGAAGCCATGGCAGCGGACAGCACCTTTTTGTTTAACATAATGAACCTCCCCAGGAAATGGTCGCACCGCTTGATGACGAACGGTTCGTAACACAATCGTAACATTGGGGTTTTCCTGTCGATAAGATATCAAAATTGACTAAATCGGAAAATAATTGACCGTTTTTTGTCTTATCAGGAAACATCTGTTCTCTCAGCCCTTAACGCCGCCGAGGCTGATGCCCTCGATAACCTGCTTCTGTCCCATGATAAAAACGATGAGCAGCGGTACGATCGCCGAGACGGAAGCGGCCATGACGAGCGAGTAAAACTGGCCGTTGCGGTCTGCGAACGCGTTCATGCCGAGCTGGATCGTATATAGCGCCTTATCGCTCAGAAAAATGAACGGCGACTGATAATCGTTCCACGTCCAGATGAACCGCAAAATGGCGTAGGTGGCGATCGCCGGCTTGACGAGCGGCAGCAGAATGCGGACGAATATCGAAAAGTGACCCGCCCCGTCGATCTGCGCCGACTCGATATATTCATCGGAAATGCCGGCGAAAAACTGGCGGAGCAAAAAGGTGCCGAGCACGCTGAAGCCGCCAAGCAGCACGAGTCCCGTGTGCGTGTCGTACAGACCGATGGAGCGGTAAATGACGAACAGCGGCACGAGCGTCGCCTCTACCGGAATCATATAGGTCGCCAGCACGACCAGAAAGAGCGCGTTGCGGCCCGGAAACCGCACCTTGGTGAAGCCGTAGGCAGCCATCGCCGATACGACGACGGACAATAGCGTTGTCATTACGGATACTTTAATCGAGTTCCAATAATACAAAGGGAAATTAGCTTTGCCGTTCCATACCTTTTTATAATTTTCGATTGCCTGCCAGTGCTTCGGAATCCACTCGACCGGATAATTGAATACGTCGACTTCCGGTTTGAGCGAGGCGGACAGCATCCAGACGAATGGGAGCAGGAATAAGATGCCGAACAGCACTAGCAGCACGGTGATTGCCACGCGGGATACGGGCAGCGCCCGCCGACCTGCGGCTTGCGTCTTCATCCTTGATGCACCCACTTTCTTTGACCGGCCCACTGAAGGAACGTGATCGCCAGGATGATGACGAACAGCACGATCGACATCGCCGACGCATAGCCCGTTTTCAGATTCACGAAGCCCTGCTGGTAAATATCGTACACGATAACCGACGTAGAATGCGCAGGCCCGCCTTCCGTCAGTACCTTGATGATGGCGAACGACTTAAAATTGGCGATCAGGCCGGTAATCAGCAGGAAAAAGCTCGTTGGCGTCAACAGCGGAAACGTGATCCGAAAAAACTTCACGCGCGCGGACGCCCCGTCGATGTCGGCGGCCTCGTAAAGGTCGCGCGGAATGTTTTTCATGCCCGCGATATAAATGATCAGCGACACGCCGAGGTCGATCCAGATCATCAGCAGCATGACCGAAGGCAGCGCGTAATGCGTATCGGCCAGCCACTTGGGCGGCGAGTGAACGCCTACGGCGGAGAGGAACCCGTTGACGGGGCCGTACGACGGGTGAAACAGCACTTGCCAGACGAACGCGACGGCGGCGATGCTGGAGATCTGCGGCATGAAAAAGATGATTTTAAAAAAGGAAGACCCGTACGCCCGCTCAGAGATCAGCACCGCCAGCAGCAGCGCGACCGCCATGCCGATCGGCACCGACAGCAGCATGATCAGATTATGGAGCAGCGACTCGCCGAATTCCTGATCCTGCAGCAGACGTGCAAAGTTGCCGAAGCCCGATAAACGCAGCTTATTGAATCCCGTCAGGAACGACCAGTTCGACAGACTGAAAATGAATAGCATGACCAACGGCACGAGCGTAAAAACGATAATGCCGAGCAGCATCGGCCCGATAAAAACATAACCTGCCGCAATCTCGCGCAAACGTCTGGATCTGCGGGTCGCGGGCGGCTTCGTCGTCCGAGCCTGTCCGGTCTGTAGGGTAGCCATCTGAATCTGAGCCTCCTTGCGTGGGGCGGTTTTCTACAGTATAGAAAACGCTTTAAGCGGCCATAAGGCTTTAAAATGACTCATTTCAAATTTTTTTGACCGAGATGCGCCGTCGCCAAAAAAAGCCTGGTTCTCGTGCATGAGAACGGCTTGTTTGGGGTATTAGATAGTGAACGAAAATGGATAAGGAACACGCTGTAACGAAAGAAACCGCTAACCATACATTAGGAGGGATTCGTCATGGCACAAGAACGCGACACCCAGGAGCGCAGGATCGTCGGGGTATTTGACACCGAGCAAGGTGCAGTAAAAGCAATCGAGGATTTGAAGCGTCAGGGATATACCTCCGACGATATCTCGGTCATCAGCAAAAACCGGGACGACCTGGACTACGTCACCGACGAGACGGGCACCAAGGCGCCCGAAGGCGCAGCGGCCGGCGCGGCGACGGGCGGCGTAGTCGGCGGCCTGACCGGCCTGCTCGCAGGCTTGGGGCTGCTCATCGTGCCCGGCATCGGGCCGATCCTCGCGGCGGGCCCGATCGCGGCGACCTTGACGGGCCTCGCGATCGGCGCCGGCACGGGCGGCATCGTCGGCGGTCTTATCGGCCTCGGCATCCCAGAGGACGAAGCCCACCGCTACGACGAGGATCTGAACGCGGGCCGCATCCTGGTGCTCGTCGACACGGATCCCGACCGCCGGGCGCCGATCTACGACACGTTCCGGACGAACAATACGCTGAATTCGGATACGTATATCGTGTAATCGGCAGCGGCGCAGAGAGCGAATATAAGATAGACAGCGATAACGCGAGCCCTTTTCCCCACGACGGGAGGAGGGCTCGCTCGCGTGCGGGCTTGTTTATGCGGCTGTGGGGCGCTGCTTGCCGTGATATACGTTGAGCATCGAGGCCATAATGCAATAGGGACTACGTTCCGCTATTGGTGCTCTTGGTACCGAGGCTTGGCATGATAGAGGAACTACGTTCCGCTATTGGTGCTCTTGGTACCGAGGCTTGGCATGATAGAGGAACTACGTTCCGCTATTGGTGCTCTTGGTACCGAGGCTTGGCATGATAGAGGAACTACGTTCCGCTATTGGTGCTCTTGGTACCGAGGCTTGGCGTGATAGAGGAAATAAGTTCCGCTATTGGTGCTCATGGTACCGAGGCTTGTCGTGATAGAGGAACTACGTTCACTAGCGTTGCATTAAAACTAACGCATTAAATTTTTAATCAATAAATTACTATATTTTCTATTTCGTGTTACTTTTTTCGTGGATAGGCATGAAAAAATCTCCTATTGTAGAGGTGTGTAGGTTGCAATCCGT